>DASZOW010000550.1:0-3853 GCA_035550615.1 Puia sp. | reverse complement strand
GAGAATATCCCCACCAAGATAGGCTTCCGCATTACCGACCGGTATGGCCGCGGCATCCAATGTACCGGCGTGGTCACCGAGGACGACCAGGACACCATAGCCCGTTTCGAGCCGTATAAATTCGGGATCGGGACCTTCATGCTGACGCCCCGCTCCGGCCACCACTACCGGGCCATCTTCCGGCTTGCCGACGGAACCGCCGTCGCCACACTTCTGCCCGCCGCCGCCAAAGAAGGCGTCGTCATGAACGTAGTCGCCGAAGACCCGGACCACTGGCGCGTGAACATCCAGGCCAGCCCCACGATCCCAACCGCCAGCACCAGCACCCCGACTACCGCCCCCGGCGGCAGCACCCCCGCCAGCGAAGTCTACCTCCTCGCCCACACCCGCGGCCAGGTAAAGCTGGCCCAGACCGCCACGCTCACAGCCGGAAAAGCCAGCTTCGTTATAGACAAAAACGCACTCGGCCAGGGCGTCTCGACTCTCACGCTATTCAACTCGGCCAGACAACCGCTCTGCGAACGCCTCGTCTTCCGCCAACCGGCCCACCCATTGCAGCTCACGATCCAGCCGGACAAAGCCACGTACGGAACCCGGCAAAAGATCAGCCTCTCGATCTCCACCGCGACCGCCGCCTTCCCCGCGGCCCCAACTGCTACCGCCCTCGGAACAGCCCCCGCCTTCCCCGCGAACTGCTCCCTCTCGGTATTCCGCGTCGACGACCTCCAAACCGAACCGGAAACCCATATCGGCAACTACCTCTGGCTGGCCTCCGACCTCAAAGGAAAGATCGAATCCCCCGAATATTATTTCGACCACCCCGACGACGACCAGGCCATCGACAACCTCATGCTCACCCACGGCTGGCGAAGATTCCGGTGGGGCGATGTCGCATCGCATGCGGCCCCACTTTTCGATTTCCCCCCCGAATTCAACGGCGCGATCATCGACGGCAAGCTCTTCGATACGAAGACCAACGCCCCCGCCCCGGGAATCGAAGTCTATCTCTCGGTCCCGGGTACCCGCACTCAATTTACGTCTGCCATTTCCGACGACCAGGGCAGGGTCCACTTCGAGCTCAAAGATTTCTACGGCGGCCAGGAGATCGTCGTCCAGACCGACCCGACGCGCGACAGCACCTACCGGTTCGAGATCCAGAATCCATGGGCGGAAACGTTTACGGACCAACGGCCCATGGCTCCCTTTGCACTTCCGAAACTAGATTCGGGCACGCTCACCGATCGCGACATCGCCACCCAGGTCCTCAACCGCTATGCAGGAGTAAGGCTGAAAAGATTCCATGTCCCGGCGATCGCTGACACGACAAAATTCTATTACAAAGCGGATTTTTCTTATCTGCTGGACGACTATACCCGCTTCACCACCATGGAAGAGGTCATGCGCGAATACGTAACGCTGATGCTGGTCCAGCGTAGAAGCGGCCACTATCATCTGCCCCTGTACGAGCTGCCATATAATCAATTCTTCGAGACAGACCCACTCATCCTGCTGGACGGTGTGCCGGTGTTCAATATCGATTCATTGATGGTCCTCGACCCCCTGAAGATCAAAAAACTCGAAACGCTGCAGCGTAAGGTCTTTATGGGTGCCCTCTACTTCCCCGGGATCATGAACTGGACGACCTACAAAGGAGACCTCGGCGGCTATATCCTCGATCCGCATTCCACCGTCATCGACTACGAAGGCCTGGCCATGCAACGCGAATTCTACAGCCCCAGCTATGCTACCGAAGAGGCCTCGGCCACGCACCTGCCGGACTTCCGGAATGTCCTGTACTGGACCCCCGACGTCCCCATCGACAAGCAAGGCCACGGCTCGCTCAGCTTCTACTCGTCCGACCTGCCCGGAAAATATATCGTCGTAGCGGAAGGACTGGCCCCCGACGGCTCCGCCGGCAGCGGCATGGCGACATTCACGATCACTCCGCCTTAATCCCCGCAACTGCCCGCAAGCCCCCTGCACCGTCCCCGATAATCTCCGCCACAATCTCCTCGGCCGCCCCGGGCGGGATCACCAGCCGATCCCGCTCGATCTTCAATTTATCATTCAACCACTTGAGCCGCAGCTCCACATCGATAAAGATCTCGCTCCATCGTTTCACAAAGATCCTGTAGTTCGCAACCTTGAAGACAAGATCCCTTTCCCCATGATGCTCCGCATTCTTCTTCTCATTGGCAATAGCCCCGTCATAATCCTGACCGATCAGATAAAAATCCCAGCTCGCATTGCTCTGCGCATTAAAAGCATCCACCGACAGGATCACATTCATGTATGTCTTCACCTGGTTTAGCTGTTTGGTGGTCAACACCTTCACCGTCGTCGGATTCTTCAGCTCCACCACCACATGATTCAGCATCTCCGTCCCCCAAAGCTGCCGCACCAGGAAGATGTCCATCTCCCGCCGCCTGTCCGGATGCTCGACCACCGCCTCCCCCTCTCCACCCCAAAGGATCTCCAAATAACTCCGCAACGCCGCCTCGAACTTCGCCTCCGCCGCACACACCAGGCTATACTGCTCCCCCAATATCCAAAAATGCGCCTCCATAACCTTTTGCAGATGATCGCGCTCATTGGCCCTTAGCGCATGATTGAAAACAAGCTCCTTGATACTCGCAATCGCCGTCAGCCGGTCGCGCACCAGCTTCAACGCCTTCGTCACATGCGTAAGCCGCGTACTGCGAAGCACACCGCTCAACGTCGCCCGGTCTTCCGCATCCAGCTCGACGATATTCTCGAGGATCGTAAAAAGGTTGTCCCGCTCGTCGCTGTCGAGCGCCAGGTTCAGCAGGCTGAGGAAAGTCCTTTTCTGTTCGGTATTCAATTGACTGAACAACGCCGGTTCAGCCTCATACAGCCCCCTGATCAGGGTCTCCAGGTTCCCCTTGCGCATCCTGTCCCATGGATTATTGCCAAAAGCGGGCATGACTTCTTCTTCTTCAAAGTTAACGATCAGCGTGTCGGCCGACCGGTGCAGAAATGGTTTTCGTTTTTTGCGGAGAAAATTATTCAGCCGCTCCGTCAGCATCCGGTATACCTTGCGGGGGGCAAGCTCGGAAAAAAGCACGGGCCGCGCGTCTTCCTCTTCCTCCTCGTCATAGATAGCCAGGTTGTCGAAGAACGCACTCTTGATGATGATGCTGTGATAGAAATTGTCGCCCTTCTTATTCAGCCGCGTATTGGTTTTGTATTTGAATCGACCGTCTTCATTCAAAAAATAAAAACGCGAGTATTCGTCATTCAGCCGGTTCTTCCATTGCACGTATGTACACTCAAAATACCAGGTCTCCTCCCTGGTCGGGTCCTTTTCGATCTCGATGGCAAACGTCTCATGATCCGCCATTAGCGGATCTCTGGCGATCCGTTCCCCCTGGATAGACAGCTGCAAACCCCGCTGTTTGTTGACCTCGAGATACCAGGCAAACTCGTTTTGCAGAAACGGCTTTATCCGCTGCGCGAAATACTCTTCATGGAGCCCTTCCGCCAATCGCGTAAACACGACCTTCGTTCCCGAATTTTGCTTCACCGGTTGCGGCTTCGTAGCCTTATAATCGTCAAGCGCGCCGGCCTGGATCGTAATCCCATAACCCAGCGGCTTCTTCCCATCCAGGTAGCATGTTTCCCAATCCGCCCGCCCCGCAAATTTAAAGAAGGTCAGTCGCCCATAACCATTCTTACCCTCGAGCCCGATATTCTCCTCCCTTCGTTTCATCGCTTTCTCGGACTCGAAAAAAGGCGTGAATTTCTTTTTGAGCATATCGGCTGGAATACCGCAGCCATTGTCCGTGACCGTGAGCTTCGTCACCTGCCCAAAAGGTCCATCCGTCTCGAAAGC
>DASZOW010000549.1:0-12218 GCA_035550615.1 Puia sp. | reverse complement strand
CTCCACGCAATTCATTTCAAAGGCCGGGAGATAATCGCCGTCAGGCATAGCCTCGAGCCCGTCTTTATTACCACAGATGCCTGAGAAGCGTTCTACATAAGAGTACCACGGCGCCATATCCGCGTAGCCGACCGGCCACTCGATGCCATATCCATAACGCGCTGGATTGATGAATTCATATCGACTCCACCGAGGGCATGCGCGGCCCCAGATCAGGCTCTTGCCGCCCACCTGATAGCCCCTGATCCAATCAAAGGGTTTTTCCTGTACATAAGGATGATCTTTATCGCGAATAAAAAAATGCGCCGTGTCCTCGCCAAAGCCCGCTGCTGTAGTGATCAATGGGTTCTCTTCCACAAATTTTCGCGGCATCTCTTTGCGATGAGGGAATTCCCAGGGAGCCATTGTGGCAGTCGGATAATCCTTGTTATGGACGACATTACGTCCTCTTTCCAGCACCAGCGTCTTCAGTCCGAGCTCGCACAATTCCTTGGCGGCCCAGCCACCGCTGATGCCCGATCCGATAACGATGGCGTCGTAGTTATGTTGGGTGATATCATCTGGCATAGCTAACCGAGATTTCTTTGAAATAAACGATGTCGTTGTCGCTGTGATTCTGTATCCCGAACCAGCCTTCCACGGGCCGCGGCCCGCGCATCGGCTCGAAATCGAATTTGCGCGGGGGTACCGGATCGCCTTCGGTATAGTCCGTTACCTTGACGCCATTGACCATTACGATGGTTCGCGTGCTGTCCAGCGTGATATCCATGGTATTCCATTCCGGCCCGGGCTTTCCGGGTTTGGCCAGCGGTTTGGTCAGCGAATACAGCGTTCCCGTGACGTGATAGTCATCCTCGTTCGAGGTCTCGGGATGATTGTCGATCTGCACTTCGTATCCATAATGCACCGGCATCCATTCTTCGCGCGGTTCTATGGGAATGCGGATGAAGACTCCGGAGTTGTCGTTCTTGTCCCTCATCCGGTATACGATATGAAAAGTGCAGTTGCTGAATTTTCCCCCGGTCCAATAGAGCAGGCCCATGCCGCCTTCTCCATGCATTAGTCCGTCTTTGACGACCATGTCGCCGGGCCCCACGTGTTTCCAACCGGTGAGATCCTTGCCATTGAATAATTGTCGGGGCGCCTGGGAACGGGCCGTCCAACCAGCCAGCATCAGCAAAAACAGGAACAGATACTTCATACGGCAATATTATCGTCCCTGAAGATAACGAATTTCCGGTCAGTACCGCCATGACTTCAGATCGGCACCTTTCGGGACCCTTGTCCTGACCTCTTCCGCCCACTTGCGGATATACGTCTGGTGATAGAGAGCGGCGTGCCTTGCGCATCGATGATCTGGAACCGGGGTTCCTGGCGGTCGTTGTCAGAAGGAGCGGCAGCAGGCGGCCCTGAAGAGGTTCCAAGCCGGAAAAGTGCTGTATCCCTTAATTCTCTCTTTACTATATTGGGCCTTGGAATGCCTCCGGCGCGCAAAATGATTGCTTTTTAAAAGGGCGATTGTCTCCTCGCGCCTTTGCTGGTGTGATAACGCGGCCACATGACGATCTTGCCACCTACTTTTCTCGGCACGTATTCCCACAAAGGCCATTCATCTTCAGGATGAACACTCTTTTTCTTTTTCCGTTTTTTCCACCACCAATTCATATATCCAAATTTACATCTTTTCAAAAGCTCGAAAAATTTGTTTTTTCCTGCCCCTACCTTTGCAGAAAATGAACTTATGGAATACAGAAAACTAGGTCACTGCGGTATCCGGGTACCTGTACTGAGCTTTGGCACGGGAACGTTTGGCGGGGCTAATGAATTCTTTAAAGCCTGGGGTTCGACTCAGGTAGATGAGGCTACGCGGCTGATAGACCTCTGTCTCGAAGCAGGCGTCAACCTTTTTGATACCGCCAATGTGTATTCCGGCGGCGCGGCGGAGGAGATCCTCGGCAAGGCGATCAGGGGAAAAAGGGATCGGGTAATGATCTCAACGAAGGCGACCTTTCCGATTTCGGATGGGGTCAACGATTTTGGGTCTTCGCGGTCTTTTCTGATAAAGGCCTGTGAGGACAGCCTGCGTCGTCTGGGCGTCGAACATATCGACATTTATCACATGCACGGCTTCGATGCCAACACACCGATAGAAGAGACACTCAGCGCGCTAAATCACCTGGTGCAAAGCGGTAAGGTTCGCTATATCGCCTGTTCGAATTTCTCCGGCTGGCATCTCATGAAATCGCTTGGCGTCTCCGAGCGCTATGGCTGGTCGCGGTATATTGCCCATCAGGCTTATTATTCGCTTCTCCATCGCGACTTCGAATGGGAACTGATGCCGCTGGCCATCGATCAGCAAGTCGGTACGATTGTCTGGAGCCCACTTTCCAGCGGTAAGCTCACCGGCAAATATCGCCGTGGCAGACCACAACCAAAAGATTCCCGGATCGCCCAGGGCGGCAATCCCGTAGCAGGCATAGACGCGGATGACGAACGACTCTATAACATCCTCGACGTCATGGACGAGCTCAGTGAGGAGACGGGTAAGACCGTTGCACAGATCGCGTTGAACTGGTTATTGCAGCGGCCTACGGTTTCCAATCTTATCATCGGTGCGCGTAACGAGGAGCAACTAAAACAAAATCTTGGCGCAGTCGGCTGGAATCTCACGATCGACCAGGTGAAAAGGCTCGACCAGGTCAGCGAGATCTTGCCCGCTTATCCTTACTGGCATCAGCGACAGTTCCCGATGCTGAACGCCGCCCCGGTGCTCTACCCTAAATGGTAACGATCAGGTGGTCACCTCTATCCCGCCGCAGACGACCGTACCTACGATGACGAGCACTTTATCCGGATTGGTGACTGCGGGCGCTTCCCGTTTGTCTTCGAATCCGGCCATAACGGCATTCACTTCCGACCGCACCTCCCAATGTGGTGGGACGATGAGTTTGGTGATCCCCATGGTTTGGGTGATGTCGAGCCGGATATTGCCGTCGATATCGGCCTCTGTCAGATCGATCTCGGTATTACCCATAAAGGTGGTGACATGACCGCCCATGAAGTTCCGGGACAATATCTTTCTGCGCGAGGTGCCGAAGGCGGAAGATGCATCTATATGGTCTTCACCGGTATTGTGCCAGTCCATGTCTCTGCGGCGCCAATCCCTGCATGAATTGCGCCATTCCCGCCGTGCCTGACGACGCCATTCTCTTTTATGCTCGTGCCATTGCCGCTGTTGGTCCTGCCAATGACGCCGACGTTGATGCCAGGCCTCCGCCCATTCCTCGTCCCAGGGACGTTTCCGGCGAAATATAAGCGCCAGACCTACCAGGATGATGACAGCCGGCCAGATAAAGGCGTCGAGATGGATGGCGGGATAATAGTCCTGTACAAGCCCTACGGCGCCGACACCCAAAATCACCAGCCACCCGAACCCGCGGAATCCGCGTGCGAGACCGATGAAAAGGCCGAGGCCCACTACGAACAGATGCCAGTTATATAATGCGTCGGGAATGACAAGTCCTTCCTGATGCAGGAGCAGCGCCGTTCCGGCCAACAGCAGGAAAAGTCCTGCCCATATACGCCCTGCAAATCGTCTTCTGTAGTCCATTGTATTAATTTTCTCCAAAATTACACCGGCCGAATACCCTCTACAACGGCCAATCCGCCGTCTCCCGCTTACCGGCGGTAAACCGCCGGGTTTTCTCGGTAAGGGCGATGCCCGCTACGAACGGACGTCCTGCCGGAAGACGCCGGAATCACAAAGATTTTCAGCGAGGGTATTTAGCTTCGGTTTAGCGCGGAGGTTTCCCTAAATTGCCCCGAATGAGAAAAATAATCCTTTTTTTTCCCGCCATAGCGTGGCTGATGGCGGGGGCGCAGACGACGCTTACCGAACGATATCCCCTGATCCCGTGGCCCTCTTCACTGGCAGCCAAAAGCGGCGATGTCGTGATCGACCGGCATACACACATTGTCATGGAGGCTGGGGCGGGCACATTTTCTTATGAGCGGTCGTTTCTGGAAGGACAATTGCGCCGGTTCCTTGGACCGGAGGCGTCAGGAAAGACAAAGATGACAGGGACGGCCATCATCTTAAAAGACGACAATACCTTGACTTCGCCAGAAGCGTATCGGCTCACGATCTCCGGTAAAACCATTGTCCTTGCCGCCCATTTTCCTGCCGGCATGTTCTACGCCATGCAAACGCTGCGACAGCTTATGCCGCCGGCCATCGAAAACGGTCATGGGAACCGGCTTCATGTGCCATGTGTCGAGATCGCCGATCAGCCGGCCTTTCCGTGGCGGGGCATGATGCTCGATGTATCCCGGCATTTTTTCTCGACCGCCTATCTCCGGAAATTCATCGACATGATGGCGCTGTACAAATTCAACAAGCTGCATCTGCATCTTACGGACGATCAGGGCTGGCGAATCGAGATAAAAAAATATCCCCGTCTCACTTCGGAAAGCGGCTGGCGTACGCTGAATGACCAGGACTCCGCCTGTATCAAACTGGCCAAACAAACAGATAACCCCGATTTTAATCTCGATCCGGCTCATATCAGGCATATAGATGGCAAGACCGAATATGGCGGTTTCTATACGCAGGAGGAAATGAAAGCCATCATCCGTTATGCCGCCGCCCGCCACATCGAGATCATTCCCGAGATCGATATGCCCGGACACATGATGGCAGCGATCCTACTGTATCCCGAGCTTACCTGTGAAGGGAAAAAGGGCGATGACTGGCGTCATGGTTTCACCACCCCCATTTGTCCATGCAAGGAGAGCACACTGCAGTTTGCAAAAGACATCTTTACCGAGATTGCCAACCTCTTTCCCAGTAAATACATCCATATCGGCGGCGACGAAGTAGGGAAGACGGAGTGGCAGAAGTCGCCCCTATGCCAGCAATTCATGAAGGACCATCATTTCACCAATACCGACCAGCTTCAGACCTGGTTCAATAATTATATGGAGGACTTTTTCCACTCCATAGGCAAGACCTTATTAGGCTGGGACGAGATCGTCGAAGGCGGCATCGATTCCGCCGCTGCCGTTATGTTCTGGCGGACCTGGGCTAAAAAGGCTCCGTTGAAAACGACCCGGAATGGCAACAAGCTGATCATGACGCCCGATGGGCCCTTTTATTTCGATGCCTGGCCGGACCGGCATAGCCTGAGCGCCGTGTATCATTACAATCCCCTGGACCCGGCTTACGGGATGAATGCCAACGAAGAAAAGAATATCATCGGCGTGCAGGCCAATCTCTGGTCGGAGCGCATACCCACCGAGGCCCGTGCCGATTATCTCGTGATGCCGCGGATGACCGCGCTCGCCGAATTGGGCTGGACGCATAAAGATCTGTATGATTCTTATCTGCAACGCCTCGAAAGGCAATACGACCGGCTCGACCGGCTGAACGTCCATTACCGTCTTCCTGATCTGCCCGAGCTAAGCGAACGTCGTGTGTTCATCGATACGGCTATGTTCTTTACCCACCCGCCGAATCCGGGGCTGACGATCCGCTATGCAGATAATGGCTTTCCTACCACTGCTTCACCGGTGCTGGATCATCCGCTGCGTATCGACCATAGCCGTGAGCTCAGGCTTGCTGCTTTTACTACAGCCGGCCGCCGGGGCGATGTTCAAACGATCTCCTTTGAGCATCAGAACTATGCTCCGGCACTGAAGGTGACCGGGCTGGCTCGCGGGGTGGAGGTCGGTGTGTTCCGAGGCGAGTTCGACAGTACAACGGCCATGCATGGCCATCCCGACAGTTCCATGTTACTTTCCAATGTCGCTCTTCCGACGAATCATCCTGACGCTTATGGATTGCAATACAGGGGATACATCGAGGTGCCGGCTACGGGTATCTACAGTTTCTTCCTCACCTCGGATGACGGCAGCATGCTTCGGATCGCGGACCGGCTTGTCGTTGCCAATGACGGGGCACATTCCAGCAGGGAAAAAAGCGGTCAGATAGCGCTGCGGCAAGGGCTTCATCCGCTGGCGCTCGACTATATAGACTTGGGTGGCGGCGGCGAGCTGCAGCTGAGCTATAGCAAAGACAACGAGAAACCGCAGCCCGTTCCCGCGTCGTGGTTTTTCTCGGCGGGGTCGGGTGAGGCGACAGGTGCAGCCAAGCAGGTGCGCGCGCATGGGTGATGAGTGCTACGGCCGCCGGTAAAAAATCCGTATTTTCATTGTATGAACTTTATCGGAAACCTCATCTGGCTCATCTTCGGCGGCCTTGCGGCGGCGTTGGGCTATGTCATCGGCGGATGCGTATTGTGTCTGACGATCGTTGGAATTCCCTGGGGGCTGCAGTGTTTCAAGCTGGCCAGCCTTGAGCTGTGGCCATTCGGCCGGCAGGTTGTGCCGACCAACAACAGCATGGGCTGTCTTACGGTGCTGTTCAACATCATCTGGTTGATCTGCGGCGGCCTGTATACGGCTGTCGTGCATCTGTTTTGCGCTGCGATCCTCTTCCTCACGATTATCGGAATTCCCTTTGCACGGCAGCATCTGAAGCTGATGGAGCTGTCGCTGATGCCCTTTGGGAAGCAGGTGGTTTGAAAAAATAGCATCATGGACATCAATCTGCAACCTACCTTGGAAAATGAGCTCGTGATTCTCTCGCCATTAAAAGCGGAGGACTTCGAAGCCTTGTATCAGGCGGCATCCGATCCTAAGATCTGGGAGCAGCATCCTAATAAGGATCGCTGGAAGCGTGAGGTATTCAAGAATTTCTTTGAAGGCGCCATGGCGAGCGGCGGCGCTTTCAAGGTCATCGATAAAGCTACTGGTCAGATAGCAGGCAGCACGAGATACTACGATTACGACGCAGCGGGCAAGAGCATTCTGATCGGATACACGTTTTTTGCTACCCGGTTTTGGGGCAGGGGGCTTAACCCCGCTGCCAAACGGCTGATGCTCGACTATATCTTCAAATATGTCGAAAAAGTGCATTTTCACATCGGCGCCGCCAATATGCGCTCGCAAATAGCTATTAAGCGATTGGGCGCCAGTAAGATAGGCGAGGAGACGGTGGCTTATTACGGGGAACCTCCGAAACTCAACTTCGTTTACGGGATTAGCAGGCCAAAAATATTAATCTGAAATCGACGTTTTATTCTAATTATTTGATCGCCAAAGTTTTTTAGCTAAAAATTTCTTTCAATGTTAAGGAATTATTAACTTTAAGCGGAGCTAACCGCTCTGACCCCTTAAATTCAAAAAAATACTTATCCATGTTACCTTATATTCTTTTAGCAGATCAAGATTCCGATGCTTGTGATTCCTTTGTGGAGGAGTTAGACAAAAGAATTGCCTATGCCGCGGTGCAAACTGTAGAGGACGGCCAGAAGCTCCTGACGTTCCTGGCCAATCGCAGCTGGAAGGACCTCCCTTCCATGATCCTCGTCAACTATGAGTTACCTGATGCCAAGGCCCCCGATCTTCTACGGGAGCTGTTGACCGATACCAGGTATTTGACCATTCCGAAACTGGTCTGGAGCTGTACCGGCCATAAGAAGGAGATGGAAGAATGCCGGATGTTAGGTGTCAAACGTTATTTGCATAAACCCAATGGCGTCTTCGAGATAGAGGATGTCGTTCGCCAGATCGATGATATCCTGAAGGCCGAGTTGAGTATCGTATGATGCGAGTTTAAGGCTTTTGGGTTATCCACTCCATGAACTTATCACGCGCGTCGTCCAGACACCTGGTCTGTCCCATCTTGCGTCGCTGGATTTCCTGAAGGGTGATATTGTAGTTCGACGTGTTTACATCGAGTGTTTCACGCACCCAGCTCATGACTTCTTTGAAACTGGCCTTGCCGAACCAATTTTTCAGATGGAAGGCCTTGAATACTTCAACTATCTCTACCGGTTTGGCGTAACAGGTCAGCTTCTTTATTTTGCCGGATTCCTGATCCGCGGAATGTTCCGCTGCCAATTGCCGGTGGATCCAGGAGCGTAAAGCCTCGTTGGCCCGCATGTGAGACAGCCAGTAGGCGCCGATGGTGAAGCCATTGTCGAGGAATACGCCCATCTGTCCATCTTCGGGAATCGTTTGCCGGGTAAAGTACAGGCGATCGAGGTCGGTTCGGTCCTGATAATAATATTCGCAGATACTATGTTTTTCGGGGAACAGCTCGGCTTCATAGAGTTTGGCCCGCAATAACTCGCGAAATTTTTCGGCGGATCGAGTTTTCCGCCAGACTTCGATCTCCACCAGCCGGTTATAGTAGATGTAAAGACCCCAAACCCTGGGTGCGTCCTCTTTATAGAACCGGATCTCTTCCGACTCATCGCTGAATCCTTCTGTGACTATTTGGGACTTCAGGTCTTTGATGCCTGCCAGCGATAGGTTGATACAGTCCTTGCATTTTGAAAGCAGATTCGAATCCGGTTCTCCCTGCTCCATGATTGCATCGATGTCCGATTGCAATTTTTCAACAGTCTCTCTTTTCATAAAAAAGGTTTGTAGGAAATTGATTGTCGATGTATTAATACAAAGATGCGGGTCAACCGGCAAACCTCGACTGATATTTGTTAGGAAATGGTGGCTGCAATGGAAAAAATTTTTGTTCGCGTGGCCATTAGCCGGTGCAGAAAAAACGAATACCCGATCTCCTTGTTCTCTGCTTTGTCTATGCAGTTTCTCCGAGAGGCTGGTATGGACAAAGGAGATGGCTAGTTGATTTCAATTAGCATTTGCTAAGTGCAAGGATAAAGCTGCACGTAGAAAATGACGCTTGCGGATGTTTTTACTAACGGTAAGGGGTATATTCAGTTATTATTTAACAAAACCTTATCTGTTATTATGGAAGAAGTACTACAGTTTCTCTGCGGTATCCGGCCACTTTCGGCGGAATGTCTTGCTTATTTACGTCGCGTTGTTAAAGAACGCGAGGTGAAAAAAGATGATGTGATCCTGAAGATCGGCGATGTCAACGATAAGCTTTATTTCATCGGGGCCGGGGCGTTGCATTGTTTTTATTATGTCAAAGCGAAGCCGGTTTCCGACTGGTTCTTCTGGAAAGGGGAGATAGTCGTTTCGATCGGGAGCTTTTATGACCAGGTGCCGAGCGAAGATTGCATTGTTGCGCTGGAAGCTTCCGCCTTGTTTTATATCACCAGGGAACAATATGATTATCTCAATGCGACATTCCTGGAATTCAACTATGTCGCTCGGGTCCTGCTGGAAAAGTATCTGAAGATCTTTAATGGGCATGCCAGGTTTATCCGGAAACATCCCGCGGC
This sequence comes from Puia sp., assembly GCA_035550615.1. Lineage (GTDB taxonomy): Bacteria > Bacteroidota > Bacteroidia > Chitinophagales > Chitinophagaceae > Puia. The sequence continues at coordinate 2,946 of DASZOW010000549.1, read as the reverse complement.
AGAACGGTATCAGCTCGTACTTTTAAAAAAGCCGGAATTGGTTCATCGCGTTTCGGTGGCCGCCCTTGCTACCTGGCTGGGAATAGAGCCCAATAGCCTTAGCCGGATAAGAGAGGAACTAAATAAGAAGAATTCCATTGAAAAAGGCACAAAAAAGGGCAGAAATGGGCTTAAAAAAGGGCATAATCGGGGATTAAAATAAGGACAAAGCTGGGCGTATAGCGCCGGGTATGAGCTTGGAATGCATAAATGCACTTTATTTGCGGCATGCCAGAGCGTGACATCCGGTATTCGGTTATCAGGCCGCTTTACCTTGAAGGAAGGATAAAAACCTTCATGGACATTTTCAAATACGTTCCGAGAACCGTCGTTGCAGGCGATTTAGGAAAGAAGGTCGCGCGATTCAGTGCACAGTTGAATCATTTGGAAAATTTCGATCTCACGGATCTTTTTTTGATAGGCAATCTCTGTGATCTTACGCGTACTCAGATGCTGAAGCTGATGACCATGGAATTTGCTATTAGGGATAATGAGGAAAGGGAAGTTATTCTGTCGTCCTAGTTCCATACCACGCCTTCTGTTTACTTTGGCTTGTCCGCGGCCTTATTGCGACCTATTCGGGAACCGTCTTTGCGAAGACGGTTTTTTTTATGTGATAGTGCATGACGATGGAGAATCGGCGATAAGGCGGTCAAGTGAGGATTCAGCGGTCTGCGTTGCGGGATTCCCTGGAGATCGCGGCGCCGAGGGCTTCGGCGAGTTCGGATTCTTCTTCGGTTTCGGCGTCGACCCAGTCCGTAATGCCGGTATCGGCGTCGAGCGTCTGTTTGATGGCCAGTTCCTGCTCATAGACCATTCCGGCATCGAGGAGTTCTTCGGCGGTATTGAACAGGCGGATATTGCTGGCGATGTACCAGACCTCGTCACCGACGCGACGGGGCTCGATCTCCGCGGTGCCTCGGACACCGTCGGGCTTGTATTCGAAGTTTATGGAGAAGGACATAGCTAATCTTTGGACGTGATCAGCATTTGCTGTTTGATGGCTTTCCAGATCTCCGCGGCGACTGCTTTTACCTGCGCATTCTCTACCCGCTCGTCTACCTGCAGATGGCCGTTGTCGTCGAATTCGAGGTAACCGGGCGAAACATCGTCCAGTACCCGCTCGCCCTGGTCCGGCGTTACCCGATAGATCGTTTCGTCTTCATCATGCATCACCTCTACGGAAAAGGAATATTCTTTGCCGTCGAGCTTTACGAGTATTTTTTCAATGTCCATAATGCAGAATTTGAACGGTGATTTCGGTCACCTATGCCAAAACCATACCTCCGGGACGCGGGGGTTTTTTGACGACCGCAGGGAGACGATTCAGCCGCCGGCTGGGAAATCCCTGCCCCAGCGCAAGAAACGAAAAGCCCGCCGGGGCTATCGGCGGGCTAATACATTCACTGTAGAGTATCAAAGGTTGTAACAGTGGTTTTCACAGTACCGGATCAGGGTTCAAAAGGGTAAGACCATCGGGTTTCAATAGGATTTGGATCATCGGGTTTCATCGGATTTGGATCATAGGTTTCAAAAGGATCGGATCATCGGGTTTCAATAGGATTTGGATCATGGGTTTCAATAGGATTTGGATCATGGGTTTCAAAAGGATCGGATCATCGGGTTTCAATAGGATTTGGATCTGCTTCGGATTTTCGGATGTTGGATTTTTCGGATTTTGGATTTTTAAATTAGGGTACGGATGTTTTGCTTTTGACCATACAAAGATGCAACTTCAAAGCCCCTGTTTCCAAATATTGCATATATGCAATTCCGATCGTCATCGGTAAACTTAACTCCTGTTAGGCACAATCACTTATCGATGAGTATTACCCGAAGCTGATATCGTAAGTTTCCGATGCCCGGCGGCTCCGCCGATAAAACAAAAAGCCCGCCGGGGTTATTGGCGGGCTAATACATTCACTGTAGGGTCTCAAGGTTGTAACAGTGGTCTCCACGGTAACGGATCGGGCTCAAAAAGGGGTGGATCGATCTTTCATTAGGGTTTGGGATCTGCTTCGGTTTTTTGGATCCTGGATTTTTCAACGGCGGTTTTCATAGTACCGGATCGGGTTTCATCAGGATAGGATCATTAGGTTTTCAAGGGCTGGACCATCGGGTTTCATCAGGATAGGATCATTAGGTTTTCAAGGGTTGGACAATCGGGTTTCATCGGGATAGGATCATTAGGTTTTCAAGGGTTGGACCATCGGGTTTCATCGGATTTGGATCAAGGCTTTCATCAGGGTTTGGATCATCGGTTTTCTTCAAGGATTCGGATTTGCTTCGGATTTTGGATTTGCTTCGGATGTTGGATTCAGAGGTACGTTCGATTGCTTTTGACACTACAAAGATGCAACCTCCGAGGCCCCTTTTCCAAGAAATTACCGCAGTCGATTTCAATTGTCATCGGTTAACTTAACCCCCTTTACAGACAATTACTTAGCACGTGGTAGAATCCGAAATAGATATCGTAAATTTCCGATAAGGATAGGGAAAATACCAATACGTTCAGGGTATTCAAACTGTTCCCCATGAGGGTAAAAGAGTAGGAGTGTTGTACAACGTTTGCACAAATAATTTGGCGCACCCCGGCCGGCGGTTCTGTGCAAATAGGATATCTTTAGCCGTCAACCTGCTTGCATGCAACGACTTCATCGCTTGTGTTTTTGTTTTTGTCTGCTCTTTTTTTCGCTTTTCACCGGTGCGCAGCCTGTCCACTGGGCCCGACCCATCGGCGATAAAAATATGATGGGCTGGACCGGCGCACGGCACCTGCCTGATGGCGGCATCTCATTTTCTGAAAAAGATCATCCGTCCTATACCTATCCAGATGGAAAAAACTTTTTCAAAGGCTTCCGCCGCATCGACGAGGGCGCTTGCGATTGGTCCGAATATCGCGGCATG
>DASZOW010000548.1:0-9693 GCA_035550615.1 Puia sp. | reverse complement strand
CCACCAGCCCGATCTTTACAGAAAAAAGCCATATGCCAAACAAAACCGCCCGGCTCATCCCCTATCTGACCTTCGACGGCAACTGCGAAGAAGCCCTCAATTTCTATAAAGACGTCTTCGGCGCCAAACTCACCATCGTAACCCGCTATGACAACCCCGCCATGAAGGCCCCCGAGCATTATAAGAACAAGATCCTCCATGCCCGTCTCGAGCTCAACGACAATTTCGCCATCTATGCCAGCGACACCTTCCCCGGCAAACCGACGCACAAAACCCCCGGCGACGTCTCCTTCTCCATCCTCTACTTCAACACCCTCGACGAAGCCAAAACAGTCTACGAAAAACTCGCCGCCGGTGGCAAGCCCGGGCTGCCCTTCGCCAAACAATTCTGGGGCGACTATCACGGCAACCTAACCGACAAATACGGCTTTAACTGGAACATCAACTTCGAAGAACCCAAATAGGTTCGCAGCCGGGACAACCAAAGGCAGCCCCACCGCAATTACTAAAAATCACGGTAAATTGCATTAATGGATTGGCCTCTCATCTATACCATAGGGCATTCCACCCATCCCCTGGAACATTTCCTATCCCTGCTCCGGGAATACGCCATCGATTGCCTGGTGGACGTTCGAAGCATTGCCGCAAGCGCCCGCAACCCCCAGTATAATAAACAGCCGCTGTCAAAATTTCTGAAGGCCAACAACATCGCTTACCTCCATTTCGCCGAAGAATTCGGCGCCCGGCAAACCGATCCGGGCCTCCTCGACGACAACGGCAAAGTCGATTTTGAAAAAGTGCGCCGGTCACCGATCTTCAGACGCGGCATAGATCGGCTATCCAATGGCGTTACAAAAGGGCACATCATTACCCTCATGTGCGCCGAAAGCGATCCATTCGACTGTCACCGGTTTTCCATGATCAGCCCCGGTCTGCAAAACGCCGGCTTCCAGGTGCAGCATATCCTCAAAGACAAAACCATTATAAGCAACGAAGCCCTCGAACAACAGCTGCTGAAAAAATACGCTCGCAAGCTTCCACAACCGACCATGTTCCAGCCGGCCGTTAGCACCCAGGAACAGCTAAAGCTCGCCTATCGGCTAAGGAATAAAGACATCGGCTTCTCCAATGACGCAACCCGCCAAATCCCATAAAAAGCTGTATCTTATCACCGACCCCAGCAAAGAAAAACCCATGAACCGAAAGATCCTGCTCTTCAATCTCGTCTTTTACATCGTAACCCTTCTATTTTTCGCAGCCGGCGAAGCCGATCCAAGCAGTTCCCTGGGCTATGGACTCTTCATTGGCATGTTTTGGATCGCAGCGGCCATTGTATTGATCGCCTTTCTAGTCACAAAACGTCTCAGGGCAAAAACCATCGCCGACAAAATTGGAGTAGTGACGGCAACACCGGTGCTGTGCCTGATCTTTCTGGCCATCCATTTCGCCGTCAGCCCCACCGACGTCTCCGAATACATCTTCACCAGCAACAACTACAAGCATAAGATCATCAAATCCGAAACCAACGAAGGCGCCAGGATAATCTCTTACTACAAAAGCGCCCGCCCCGCCGATTCAGTCAGCGGCCTGTACGAGACCTGGCTCAAAGACAGCGTGTGGCTCTATATCTCAAGGAATGGAGACACCATCAAAAAAGTCAGGTACAAAGACGATCACCTCGTCAAATGACAGATCATTTATTTGTATCCCTTGCAGAAAAAACCCCGGAATGAACAACACCGAGTTTTATGAAGAACAAAGTTTTACCCAGCCATGGGTGCAGCTCTTGCTGTACCTTTTATGGGCCGGCTTCATCCTGGTAACCATCCTTATTGTCGAAAAAAAAGCCATGGGCCTGCTCCCATCCCTACTATTGTTACTTTTCGTATCGGTATTCATTATCGCCTTCAAAAGCCTGAAGTTGATAACCCGCATCACCCATGACGCCATCCGTTTCCGGTTCTATCCCTTTCAGCCGCAATTCAGGATCATCAGGAAACAGAATATCGCGGCCCTCGGGCTCACTACCTATGACGCCATCAGCGACTATGGCGGCTGGGGAATACGCTTTGGGAAAAAAGGGGCGGCCTATGCGGTGCGGGGAAGATCCGGCCTGTTCATTACACTCGCATCAGGCAAAAATATCCTTATCGGCTCATCGAAACTCCAGGAGCTCGAGTCGTTTCTAACAGCACACGGCTACCGGCTCACCCGTCCGCCACAACCCTAGACGCAAACCGCCGCACCGCCGATTTCCCGGAAATTTCCGTATTTTATCGCAATAAAACCGCTACAAGACCCTCGAATGCGTTTTCTCCTCCTGGTCATCCTAACCCTGGGCTGCTCGACAGCGGCATTGCCACAAGCGGCGGCGTCCCAGGTGCCGCCTGCATCATCGCAAGCATCAGCATCATCCCAAGCGCCACCTGCATCGCCCCAAGAACCCCCAACCTTCGAACAACCCGAAGTACTGATCAAAGCCGGCGTCAAACGCGTAAAATGCATGCTCAAAGACCGCTACGGCTTTTTATGGATCGGCACCGACGCCGGCCTCTTCCGCTTCGACGGAACCAACGTAGACCGGCTTCAGCATGAAGCCGACAGCCCGCATGGCCTGCCTAATAGTACGATCGCGGGCCTCGCCGAAGACAAAACAGGAAATATTTGGGTCGGAACCATGCACGGCGCCGCCAAGGTCGATCCCCACACCCTGAATTGCACCGTGTACACCCCGCAGCGGTATAACACGGATTTTGATTTTGACGTCAAGCCGGTGGTCACCCACGACGGCAGAGTCTGGTTCGGCGGCAACGACGGGCTCAGCGTGCTCCAGGGAAGCCGCTTCCGAAATGTCTGTCATAGCCAGGGAAACGCGCCCGCCAACTCCTGGTACGTGACCTCGATGGCAGAGTGGAACGACGACACCCTGGCCGTGGGAACATTTGACGGCCTCGTCCTCTATAACATGCGCACCGGCGGCTCCGCCAGGTTATTCGGCGGCAAAAACCTAACCGTAACCAGGATGCACGTGGACAGACGAGGCCGGCTGTGGATGGGCACATGGGGCGGAGGCTACTACGTACTGGATAGCAACGGCCGGGGATATACGCAGTTCACGCCCGATAAACGCGTCCCGGGGCTATTCACCAATATCGTCACGGGCATCCTCGAAACAGGGAGCCCCGCAACACCCAGGTTCTGGATCTCGACGGAGGCGGGCATCTACCAGGTCGCCGACCCCGATAACAAGGAAAGGCCCCGGCCGATCCAGCTCTCCGACAAAGCCGCAGCCTGCATGACCGCAGATGACGATCATTATATCTGGATTGGCGGCCCCACCGTCACACGGGTCTTTGCCGGGCACAGCGGGTTCCAGCTCCTGCCGGCGGCAATACGGGGATCTATAGCCGCAATCCAACCCGTAACCTATGACGGCCGGGCGGCCATCGCCTTCTCTACCTGGTATGTCCGCGGCGGCCTGACCGTAACCGACCCGGAAGGGACAAAGATCTATTACCGGCGCAAGGCCCGGGGCGACGCCGAAAACGTCTCGGGTCTGGCCCTGGACAGTCACAACCGTTATTGGCTATCGACGCTCGCCGGGGTAGACATCCTCGACAGTCATTTTATGCCCATGCGCGGCTCCGACACCTTATTCCGCGGCCGCGACAAACTGGTCACCCCGAGGACCAACGGCGTGTTCGTCAATCACGACACAGCCTGGGTAGCCTATTACCGGCATGGAATATCACTGTATGACATGCATTTTCACCTGCTGCGCAGCTATACCAAAAACGATGGATCGGGACTAATCGACAACCTCATCAACCGCATCGTCGTAGATCACTCCGGCCACGTCTGGCTGGGCGGAGATAATGCGCTGTACGAATATGACGCCGCCGCGGCAAAGTTCAAGGTCTATAATTTAAATCCCGACCGATCCCCTTTTCGCGTCAGCGACATCACCGTACTTCCGGGAGGCGACCTTTTCTTGTCCACATCTTTCGGCATCTTTCGCTTTTCCCCCGCCACCGCTGCCGGCTCGAGGATCCGCTCGCCGTTATTCAGAAACAATATTATCGAGACCGCCGCGGCCGACAAAGCCGGCGATATCTGGTTCATGAACCGCGAACACCTCGTCTATTACCAGTTCAACAGCGGACATATCGCCCTCTTCGGGCCGGAAGATGGGCTTGATACCCGCCACGATCTCAACACCCTGCAATGCCCCGATGGCGAACATTTCTATCTTGGCGGCGACAACATCATCTATACCTTCAACCCCAGCATTCGCAATACCGCCGCAACGCCGCTCCCGCTCTATCTGCATTCGATCCAGGTCAACGACAGCACGCTGCCCCGCAGTGCAGCAACCACGCCTTTGCATCTCGACTACACCCAGGACCGTATTACCCTCGAGTTCGGCGCCATCAACCTGGTGAAGCCCGAACAAAACCTTTATGCCTATATGCTCGCCGGCGTCGACAATTCCTGGATTTACACGACCCGTACCTACGCATCATACGCCAACCTGGCCCCGGGACACTACACCTTCCGGCTAAAAGTCGAGAACGAGGCAGGCGTCTGGAGCGACACCCTGACCTTGCCGATCGCGATCCGGCCTCCCTACTGGACCACATGGTGGTTCAGGCTGATCAGTATCTCGCTGATCATAACCGCAGTCGTCTTGTCGGTCCGGTACGTCGTCCGGCGCAATCTGCGCGAACGCATCCTGCGGCTGCAACGGGAACAGGCCGTAGAAAAGGAACGCAACCGCATAGCCCGCGATATGCATGACGACCTCGGCAGCGGGCTCACGAAGATTGCCATCCTCAGCGAAGTCACCAAGGCGCAGCTGGCCGTGTCGGGAGCAGCGGCGACGAACCTCGACATGATCTCCAATGCCAGCCGGGAACTCGTGGACAACCTGCAGGATATCGTTTGGATCCTGAACCCCCGCAATGACTCGCTCAGCAGTCTGCTGCTCTACATCAAAGAATATGTCGGGGATTTCTTTGAGCCCACCGGCATCGCCTGCACGGTTACCGCCGATCCGGTTATCGAAGATTTCCCCCTCTCCGAAGAAAAACGCCGGAATATTTTTCTGACGGTCAAAGAGGCCTGTAACAACATCTTAAAATATGCCGACTGTACCCAGGTAAGCCTGCGGGCACGGGTAGCCGGCGAAAGAATGTCCATCGACATCCACGATAATGGCCATGGATTCGACCCCGAAGAAGTCGGCCCCTTTTCGAATGGCTTGAAGAATATGCGAAACCGCATAGAGCAGATCGGCGGAAGCTTTCAGGTGGAATCGGGCAAAGGCGCCGGTACCGTCGTCAAAATAGCAGTATAGGAGAGGCTAACACTTTTTTGCTATTGCCGGATACCGCCAAAAAGATAAATTCACAGACAATTATGATCCAGGTCGCGATAGTCGAGGACATCCGGGAGATCCGGGAAGGTTTGCAAATGCTGATCAATTTCAGCGCAGGCTTCAACTGCTCGCAGGTCTATGCCAGCGCAGAAGAAGCGTTAAAGGCCCTGCCCGGCCAAAAACCCGACGTAGTACTGATGGACATCAACCTTCCCGGCATGAGTGGCGTGGAATGTGTCCGCCGCGTGAAACCCCTCTGCCCCGACACCCAGTTCATCATGAGCACCGTGTATGAGGACGACGAGAATATCTTCGAATCCCTCAAGGCCGGCGCCACGGGTTATCTGCTGAAAAAAACCGTCCCGGCCCGGATACTGGAAGCGATCTCCGAAGTACACCAGGGCGGTTCCCCCATGAGCACCCAGATTGCCCGCCGCATCATCGGCACCTTCCAGAAGAAAGACGGCATCGCAGCGGCCGACGAACTCACGTCCAGGGAAAAAGAGATCCTCAAGAGCCTTTCGGAAGGGTTGCGATACAAAGAGATCGCGGCCAAATTCCGCATCAGTATCGATACCGTGCGCAGCCATGCGCGGAACATTTATGAGAAACTCCAGGTCCAAAGCCGGACCGAGGCGCTGAACAAGGTCTACGGAAAGGACCGCCCCCTCTAACAGAAACGACCACCCGGCCTAACAGAAAGGGCTGCCCCCTCCAACAGAAACGACTGTCCCGCCTAACACGCCCCCCCGCCTAACACTTTTTTGCTATGGACAAAGCATTGACGGCGCATTAGATTTACCGCAAAAACACTCATGAAAAAGACCCTTTCGGCCCTCTTCGCACTGCTGATCGCCGGCGCATTGCAAGCACAGGTGGAGAACCCCGGAACCGCGGCCAAGAACGGAGCATCCAATCACGCCAACAACGATATCAACAGTTCCATCGATAACGGCCTTAACAAGACCGAGGGCGCGATCAAGGGCCTTTTCAAAAAGAAGAAGAAAGCCGCCGATCCAGCGTCCCCACAGGTCGCCGCAACAAGCCCCGCCCCCGCCACGGCATCCCAACCCGCCGCTACCCCTGCCCCGGCCATCGCCGCCTCCCCCGCAGACACCAACCAGCCCGGCCAAAGCCTCGCCATCTATAAGAACTACGATTTCATCCCCGGCGATAAGATCATCTTCCAATCCGCACTTGCCGACGAATCCGTCGGCGAGATACCCTCCCAATTCACCCTGAACAAGGGGCAGATGGACCTCCAACAGGAGGATGGCGAGAACACCATTCATATTCCCCAGGGACAGGGGGCCAATTTCAGCCCGCGTATGAAGAAGATGCAGTATATGCCGGACCAGTTTACCATCGAGTTCGACGTCAAGAACGAGAGGTTCGGTCTCGACCATTTCACTATCTACTTCGGCGACTATCGGCACGACGACGGCTCTATCCTCCCACTGCAGGTCACCGATGCATCGATGACCTGGACCGCCAATAATGTCGATCATCCAATAGGCCTCGATCTCAAAAAACCGATGACCTGGCATCATATAGCTATTGCCGTCAACAAGAATGTCGGAAAAGTCTATGTCGATCAGTTCCGGTTCATCAGTGTCAACAACCTGGAAGGCAAGGCCAACCAGGTGACCTTCGATGTCAATGGGTACGAGAACTCGTTTATAAAGAATGTGAGGATCGCCTCCGGCGGCATCGATATCTACAAAGAGGTCACCACCGACAATAAGATCGTTACCCACGGCATTCTTTTCGACGTCGACAAGGCGACGATCAAACCCCAATCCATGGGGACGATCAATAGTATTTACAAGCTGCTCAGCGCGACGCCGGCATTGAAATTCGAGATCGATGGGCATACCGACAACACCGGCGATGCCGCGCATAACATGACCTTGTCGCAGCAGCGAGCCGACGCCGTCAAGGCCCAGCTGGTATCCATGGGCATCGATGCTTCCCGGCTCACCACCAAAGGTTTCGGCGACACCAAGCCCGTCGGCCCCAACGATACGCCCGAAAACAAGGCCATCAACCGCCGCGTCGAATTCGTAAAAATATGAACCGCCTTTTACTCCTGGCCCTCTGCTGGTCCGCCGGCATGACCGCCCATGCCCAACCCGACACCAGCCACCGGTTCCTTTGGTTTACCGGCCACTGGAACCCGGCAAAAAAGAACGTTTTCGTGGCGAGCGGCCCTTCCGGCAGCACAACCGCCGACGCCTCCACTTCCACCGGCGCCTCCACTTCCACTGGCGCCTCCACTTCCGCCGGCGCCTCCACTTCCTCCGGTGCCTCCACTTCCACTAGCGGCTCGACCTCCGCGAGCCCCTCGACCATTACTGTCGAACACAATAATTCCGTCCACATCAGCAGCCCCGCCATCGACCAATGGAACCAGTGGGTCCGCAAGGCCACACAGTCCGGGCAGCATTTTATCCAGCAGCTCCAAGACCCGCGCGACAACCTTGACCCCGCTACCCATAATCTATACCTCCTGATCTTGCCCGGCGCAGCGGAATACCAGCAGGAATTGCAGGACCTCAGGATCGACGCCGCCCAGGACATCCTCAGCCTGGACGACCAACCCGGCGGTCCCACCGGGTCCACCCAAGCGTCCACCCAAGCGTCCGCGTCCAGTGATCCCACGCAAGCGTCCCCCCAATCGCCCGGCGAGTCCCGCGCATCCGCGCCGGCCCAATCCACCGATGACTACTGCCGCCAGGTGAAGGCCGACTATGACCAAGTGATCACCTGGTGGAAAGCCCACCGCCATGACAAGTACGCCGACCTGACCTATGCCCCTCCGCCCGCCTTCGAATACAATTGCTACTCCTGCGATTCCAGTATGCGTACCGCCGACCAACAGTCCATCGACAATTACGTTCGCGACTTCTTCCATCCCGAGGATAACCTCATCAAAAAAGCCCTCGCCATCATGAAAGCCCGGTATCTTCCGGTCTACGGTCAGTCGGGCGATTCCCGGCAGTACGGCGCCTCGCCTGCACCCTCCCCCTGTTCCTATATGTCCACCGATGACCTGGGCATGGCCGTATACGACATCGCGCACCATGCATTCTCCCGGGCGGACAAAATGATGCATGAGAACCGCAAAAATTTCAAGGCCGTAGAAGCCATTGCCAAAACCTGGCTGAAGGCCGCGCATGATTTTATTAGGATCAGCGGCAGCGTCGGCGTGGAGAACGTGGGCCTGGCCGAAATAGGCGCCATCAGGGCGCAGGCTGTAGACTACTACCTCGGAGAATTGCAGCACAATGACTGGCGCCAGATCGGCAACATACCCTTCCTCATCGACCTGATGCATCAGGAAGCGCTGACTACCGGCAATGACGCCGGCTTTCAGGACTTTCTCTCCCGGCTGCAAAGGATATTGAACGGTTTCAAGCTGACGATCGACATGGACGTCAAGGTCGGCAGGGAGGGCGGCTATGCCATCATCCACCAGGCAGGGAAATGCCATATCATCCCCGCTTTTCAGCAGGACAGCAACCAGTGCTACAAGTGGGTCGTTGCAGACGAGAACAAAGTCGATAACCAGGGTTTGTATATGGCTTCCTCCTTGCAGACCATCGATTGCAACCTCATCGACGCAGAAATGATCACCCCCGGGGGCAGACCTAAATACGTGGGCACCAAATTTTATCGCACCACCCTCAAATCCCTCAGCATGGACTTCTGCAGCCCCGGCCATGATACCATCATGCTGACCAATCTTTATCCCAATCCCACTACGGCCGGTCTTTGGGTAATGCCCGGCATCGGTACCATGAACCTGGGCGACAATGGCGTCGACGAATTCTTCCAGAGCATCGCCGATCGAAAACGCCTCGTTGACGACGGAGAGGCACAAAGATCCGCCGCCATGATGAAGGAACAGGCCCAGCAGCTCGCAGCACAGATGCAGACCCTCAAATCCCAAATGGGCGGTCAGCAAGGCGCCGCCAATTACGAAAAAATGATGGAGCTCGCCAATAAGGTGCACTCCCTCAGCACCACGTCCGTCGCCGGTAAACTATTGTATCTCGACTTTCTCCTGCCCGTACAAAACAACGCCGCCGTTCTCGTAGACCGAAGATTCGATGCCAAAGAGATCAACCCCGCGGAAAGCGCCGTCATCGTCTACGGCTACTACACCATCCACATTCAAAACGACGGGAACGGCTTATCAAAAACGACAAAATGAAAACATACATCTTCCTCGGAGTCCTCGTAGCGCTATCCCTTACCATCCGGTTCTCCGCGACGGCCCAATGCAGCCTTACCCCCGCCGAATGTCCCGCCAC
>DASZOW010000547.1:0-9321 GCA_035550615.1 Puia sp. | reverse complement strand
GCTCCATATCCCAAACGGGCATATCCATATACCCCGGCGATGTGTTCATATCCCGGATGATCTGCTGCGCCAACGCCGACCGCTGATCGTTCAGGCAAAGATTGGCATACAGATAGGTAAAAAGATGATTGTTCCGGACATCCAGCCGACGCTGCCGGATAAGATCGAAGACGGCCGATCGCCGGTTTTGAATATAGAACTGCAGATACAGGTAGTAGAACATCGCCTCATCGCGAAAACAGCGGGCATTCGCATCGTCGGCCGCCAGGAAATGTTCCAGCCGTCGCATGCCCCCCGCAACCGTCCCCCTGATGCCAAGCAGACTGCTCAGCCACTTATAACCGTCGGGGATCGTTCCCGCCACGACCTCCATGGCCCCCGTCAACATCGTCGCCGGCAAAAAACCGGGGAACGTAGCAAGACATTCCTTGCTTTGTAAAAAACTCCGCCGGAAATCCCACGCGGCATTCCAATTGTCCCCGAACTTTATCTGGATCGCCGCCCATTGAAAATGGATCACGGAACGGGTAAATAGATAGTAAGGCGAAGACTCCGGGCCCTCGCTCATCAATTCGAGCCTGCTGTCCCGGCGCGCCTTCCAGGCGGCATACTGCCCGGCATCCTCATTAAAAAATAGCTGAAAAAAATCGATGTAGTTATCCAAAAAAAAAGGGATGAGATTATTCCCGTCCCTTTTCTTCTCCGCCTCTAAAAGCCGGCTCCCTTCATCCAGCCTCAGCTCGATGATCGCCTGGTAAGCCTGCCGGCAGGTGCTATTGAAATCATAGTGCTTTTGCCCGAGGCACAGCACAGGAATGAACAAAAAACACAAATAGAACGTCCGGGCTGACACTGGCAGAAAGCTGAAAGATCATTGACTCGCCTATTTGACCTCGATCGAATCGTTCAGGTCATTGTCCACCAGGATCCGTCCGCAGTTCTCGCAAACGATGATCTTTTTCCGCTGGCGGATCTCGCTCTGACGCTGAGGAGGAATGGCGTTGAAACAACCGCCACAGGCATCCCGTACCACCGGTACCACCGCCAGACCATTGCGATAATTACCGCGGATCCGGTCGTAAGAGTGGAGAATCCGGGCCTCCACCTTTTCCCGCGCCTCCTGCGACAGCTTGGCAAAATGCTTTTCTTCCTTCTCCGTGGTAGCGATGATCTTATCCAGCTCATCCTTCTTATTCTTCAACACCGCTTCCTTGGTGGCGATATTCTTCTTGGCCTTTTCGAGCAGCTGCACCTTCTCGGCAATCTCCTCGTTGGCATCCTTGATATGCTTCTCCGCCAGCTTGACCTCCAGTTGCTGCATCTCGATCTCTTTATTGATCGCTTCGAACTCCCGGCTGTTCTTTACATTCTGGCTTTGCTTATCGTATTTCTTTATCAATGCGTCGGCTTCCTTGATCGCCTCCTTCTTCTGATTGATGAATTCCTGAATGCCGTTGATCTCTTCCTCGACCCGCGTCTGACGTGCATGCAACCCCGTGATCTCATCTTCCAGATCACTGACTTCCATCGGCAGCTCGCCTTTGAGGATCTTGTACTCGTCCAACTTCGATTCGACTTTTTGGAGTGTCACCAGCGAGGTGAGCTTTTCCTCCACAGAGAATTCTTTTACGCTTGACATAGTATTAATTGTTTAAGCCGGCCCGTCCTCCTCTCGAATTTAGCCCGGCCCGGCTTAACGGTTTAATGTCGGGCCTTCGGCCGAACCGCCTCCGGCGGCTCAGTAATAATTTATCGGATTTGTTTTAACATCCGATTTGAGGATCGCAAAATTACGAAATTTTTCCCGCAAAACCTCAAAAAGCAGGTCGACAGTGAATTGCTCGCTTTCATAGTGACCGATATCCGCAATAACCAGCCGGTCATTGGCGTCGAAAAACTCATGATATTTAACATCCGCCGTAATGTAAAAGTCGGCGCCTGTAGATAAAGCCTTAGAAATCAAAAAACTACCGGCCCCGCCGCAAACGGCCACCCGTTTCACCGGCCGCCCCGTCAACCGCGTATGCCGAACCACCGGCACGCCGAATTTTTCCCGGATCAGGTCCAAAAAGGCGGTTTCCTCCATCGGCTCACTCAACTCGCCCACCAGCCCGGACCCCACATTCGGATGCGGATTGGCCAGCGGAATAAGATCGTATGCGACCTCCTCATAAGGATGGGCGGCAACCATGGCTTGGATCACCTGGCGGCTGAGATGCGCAGGCAACACGACCTCCAGCCTGGCCTCCTTTTCGGTATGCCGGCTCCCGGGCTTGCCTACAAATGGCTGGGTACCCTCTCCTCCCAGGAAGGTTCCCGAACCCTCCACGGAATAGCTGCATTCGCTATACCCGCCGATATGCCCCGCCCCGGCGGCAAAAACGGCCGCCCGCACCGCCTCCAGGTGACCCACCGGGACAAAACAGTATAATTTCTGCAAAACGCCTTCCCGCGGCATTAACGGCTTCCCACCGACTATTCCCAGCCGCGCAGCGATCCGTCCATTGACCCCGCCGGAAACTACATTGTCGAGATTGGTGTGAATGGCAAAGATGGCTATGTCCTGCTTGATCGCAGCTATCACCGTCCGCTCGATATAATTCCTGCCCGTAAGCGCCTTCAACCCTCTAAAGATGATCGGATGATGCGCCACGATCAGGTTACAGCCGCGTGACACGGCCTCATGGACCACCTCCTCCGTGGCATCCAGTGTCGTCAAAATGCCTGTACACTCCCACGCACCGCTCCCTGTCAGCAGACCGGCATTATCATAGGACTCCTGCCAGGCGGATGGCGCCAGCGATTCGAGGAAACCGGTAACCGCGGAAATTTGCATAGGCGTTTATTGTACGAT
Source organism: Puia sp. (assembly GCA_035550615.1). GTDB lineage: Bacteria > Bacteroidota > Bacteroidia > Chitinophagales > Chitinophagaceae > Puia. The sequence continues at coordinate 6,467 of DASZOW010000547.1, read as the reverse complement.
CTTCTCGATATGGGCCAGTTTGCCGTCTTCATTGAATCCTTCCATGACCACCCGGAACTTTCTGGTAATATCGTTATTGAAGAAATCGATGTTCACGCGTCTGTTGTCCTTATCAGTAAGTACATACGGCTTCCAGTAAAGTGTCTTCCGCAGATCTTCAGCCATGTTCTCCGGTGAATTCTCCAGGTAGTTCGGACTATAGAACTGCCTGGGCATCGCATATCCGATCAATAATGCCCGGTCGAGCCCCTTGAAATTGGGATTATCACCCCGCTTCTCATCACCGCCCTTCTTGGTATAGATCGCGATGACCCCGCCGGAGCCGCCGCCAAAGCCCACCCCGGAACCCGGACGGAAAACCTTCACATAGGCGATATCCGTCACCGGCGTGCTCTGCAGCTGTTGGGGATCCGCTTGCATCTCGTTCAGGTAGAGCGAAGGCCTGCCACCCCGCCAGGAAAGACTCGGCGTTCCGCCCGGCCCATTACCCGGTGTGATCTGCAACCCCGCCACCTTACCCTGCAGCCAGGTAAAGATATCCGGCATGGCCGCCGCCAGCGGATCATTCACGAGATCGAATTCATAAGCATCCCCACCGGCAAACATCCCCGAGGCATACCGTTCGTCCATCCTCTCTGCATCGGTCTTCACATGTCCCCGTACCGTCACCGAAGCTAGCGTCTTTACCTTCTGGTCCTCGATGGGCTTCGCCCGGGCCTGCTCGACGGCAATATACCGGTTGCGCCGCAGATAAGCGGAATCCTCCGCCGTCCAGCCCTCGAAGGCGGTAGTCAAAGGCTTCGCCGACCTGCTCCCTTTCACCAGCCCGGTATTGAACGTCACCGCCGCCTGGCTCGACAAACTGCGGTTCACGTTGAACTGGTAATACGCCTTCGCTGTATCGTAAAAAACAAGCCCCGTAACACCGAACTTGGTCCCGGAAATATGCGGCAACGACAATACCTGCGTACTCGAATCTTTCTTGCTCAGGATCACGTTCAGCGACTCGTTGCTGTTGATCTTATACGGCTCGACTCCCAGCACATCCACCAGCATGCTAAGATAATCCGACGGCCGGTTCTTGATCACCGGTAGCTTCCCCTTCGCCAGGTCTTCCCATTTGAACCGGCGCCAGCCATGCGTCATCATCACCAGGTCCAATTGGCTGGTCAGGCTATCCGCCGTGCCGGAAAAATAATAATAGGGATTATGTACGGTTCCCTTGATCTCTCCCGTCAGCAATAACCTGGACACGATATTGTCATCCCCGGGGAACTCACCGTCTGCCGTGGCATCTGTGACGGAAATGGATAGATTGCTCCGCAACGTATCGGGTACGTCTATGACAATGGTGTTCTTACCGCGTTTGACGAGGCTCTTTGCGACAAACCCCACCTCGGGATGAAACAGGTAATCATGATTGTTGACAAAGACGACCCGCTCGGCCACAGGCAACATCTCCGCATTGAATACGGTAAGCTCCAATACCCCGCTCGGCAGCTGCCCCGTGGGAATGGTACCGCCGCTCATGAAATTGTCTTCCAGGTTGATCCTCGCCTTATACACCAAATGCTGATGCATATGCGCAATGATCGTAAGATGCTTCAGCTCCGGACCGCCTTCGGAACTGCGGGCCACCGAGAAGAGCACCTTCTGATTACCCGGTAACGCCCTGATCACCGCCCCCGACGGCTGTACATGCGGCAAACCCGTCCTGTGCTCGATCCCATGTCCGTCCAGCCACACCGCCGTCAGCGAATCGTCCTTGTCCGGCGTCACGAGAAATTTACCCATGCCGTCGTGCTCGGAGGTAAAAGTGAGGATATCCTTGCCTGTCTTATCCTGGATACTCCCCTTGACATCCACCGGCAAACCGAACTGATCGTCTGCCTTGAACGCAACCATGCTCTCCACGCCCGCTACCAGGTCCCCGCCCTCGGGAAAGAACTGAAGCCTCGTCTTCCGCGGGACCAACGTCACCGTCCCCGAAGAATCTAATTTGTTATCATAGATGCGGATATCTTTTTCATAATAAAAGGCGGTATCGAAATTCGTCATCCATGTCGTATACGCCCGGAAATGAAGATGCCTGGCCGACAACTTCGCCGGCAGATCGAAATTACCCGCCGTGCTCGACTCGGATATGGGATACACTTTTCTCTGGATGATGGCGCCGGACGCATCGCTCAGCTCGGCATAAAAATTTTTGCTTATCAGCGAGGGGTCGGCCCCGGTAAAAAGATATGCCTTGAACCAGATGGTCTCCCCTGCACTATAAATATTCTTGTCGAACTGCACATAGATCTTTTCCTGGGGATAGTTGTTGGCATACAAATTCATCATGGAGTCCAGCTTCTGCGCATGTAACAGGACCGGACAAACCATAACGGCAAGTAGGAGGCAAAGGCAATGAATTTTCTTCATACGGTAAAAATAGAAGCGAATCGGCAAAAACATCTTAAAATGCGCTTAATTTATGTGCTGGCGGCTTAATTTCGGAATGTTTTGGAATTTATAGGACGAAAAAATTGTTAAAATGGCATTAACAAAATCTACAAAAGACCTGTACGCTGAATACGTCGATCGCATGGCAAGAATTGCCGATGTCAAATATTCGGCCGCCGTATTGCAATGGGACCAGGAAACTTACCTGCCGCAAAAAGGCGCGGAATTTCGCGCCCGCCAGTTGGCCACCCTCTCGGAGATCGCCCACCAATGGTTCATAGACCCTTCGCTCGGTCAGCTCCTGGAGGACCTCCGGACACGCGGCGACCTGGCCGAAGACCAACAACGCAACATCACCCTCAGTCTGGAAGACTATGACAAACAAAAAAAATTCAGCCCCGCCTTTATCCGCCGCCTCAGCGAGGCCAGCTCCCGCAGTTTTCACGCCTGGCTGCAAGCCCGGTCAGCCAACTCATTTTCGATTTTTAAAACGGACCTGCAACAGCTGGTAGACCTGAAAAAGGAAGAAGCGGAACTGGCCGGCTACGAACAACACCCCTATAACGCCCTCCTCGACCAATACGAAAAAGGGGCTACCGTCGCCCTCCTCGATCGGGTATTTTCCCAGGTGCGCACCCCTCTCAAAGATCTGTTGGACAAGATCGCAGCCCAACCTCAGGTCGACGACGGCTTCCTGCGCGGCGATTTCCCCAAACAAAAACAGTGGGACTTCGGGATGGAACTGATCCGTCAGCTGGGATTCGATTTCGAAGCGGGTAGACAAGACCTCTCCGAACATCCCTTCACGACCAGCTTCAACCCCCGGGACGTCCGGATCACCACCCGCATCGACGAGCACGACTTCAATCACATGACCTGGAGCTGTATCCACGAAACGGGTCATGCGCTTTACGAACAAGGCCTGCCACCGGAATATTATGGGCTCCCGCTCGGCGAATATGCCTCGCTCAGCATCCACGAATCTCAATCGCGTCTATGGGAGAATAACGTCGGCCGAAGCCTCAACTGGTGGCGCTCCGTCTACCCACGGTTACAACAGCTCTTCCCGACCCGGCTCGGCAAGATTCCGGTAGAACGATTTTACTATGGTATCAACAAGGTCCACCCCTCTCTCATCCGCACCGAATCTGATGAAGTATCCTACCATTTCCACGTCATGATCCGCTATGAGCTGGAAAAACGGCTGATCGATGGCAGCCTGCCCGTAGCCGATATCCCCGGCTGGTGGAACGACAACTATAAGACCTGGCTCGACGTCACCGTCCCCGATGACAAAAGGGGCTGTTTGCAGGATGTCCATTGGAGCCACGGCAGCTTTGGCTATTTTCCTACCTATAGCCTGGGAAGCTTCTATGCCGCCCAATTCTTCAGGACCGCCGAAAGCGAACTGCCTGAGCTTCATAGCTCTATCGGCCAGGGGCACACCGCCTCCCTCCTGGGCTGGCTCCGTGATCGCATCCATCGCCACGGCCGCCGGTTTACCAGCGAGGAACTATGTCGCCGGGCCACCGGAAAGACCTTGGAAATCAATTATTTTTTGGACTATTTACTTGACAAATACAGAAATATTTACAAATTTTGAATATAAATTCGATTGCCTATCAAAAGACCTATCGCAATACTTCCGGCCCTGCTCCTCTTCTTGTTCTCGTGCAAAAAGTACATCCAAAAACAAGAACAGAACGCCATTGTATCGGCAATGACCGACGGAGAATGGTATGTCACCGGATATAAGCAAAATGATAGTGATATTACTGCCTCTTTCTCAGGTTATCTCTTTAAATTTGACGCTGATAATAAGGTAACGGCGACCCAGGGTGCGTCTTCGGTCTCAGGCAAGTGGACGGACAATATCGACGCCCGCACCCTAACCGCGGATTTTCCCGGCGTAGCCGCACCCCTGGTCTATTTAAACGAGACCTGGACCATTACGGACGGCTATACGGACAGCGTTTCCGCCAGATCGGTCGATACGGTAGATCATACGACCAATATCCTACAGCTGAAAAAGCAATGATTTGATCCATCCTGTGATTGTATCTACCTAAACGATCGTTTTCTTGATACGAAAACTACTTATGATCTCCGGCCTGCTGCTGTGGTTGTCGAATGCCATCGCACAGGCCCCGGTCGCCGATTTTTCCGCTACCCCGACTACAGGATGTGGCCCATTGACCGTTCAGTTCAAAGACCAGTCTTCCAACTCGCCCCTCTATTGGAGCTGGGATTTCGGCAATGGCCAGATCTCGAGCTTAAAAAATCCCGCTGTCACCTACGTCAATCCGGGAACATATACCGTCAAGCTCATCGCCCGGAACACAAGCGGCTCCAATGCGATCGTCAAAACGGATTACATAACCGTCAATCCATATCCGACTCCACGTTTCTCCGCCAACCTCACCCTGGCCTGCGCCCCCACCGATATTCAGCTCACCGATCAGTCTACACCGGGACAAGGCTCCATCTCCTCATGGGCATGGGACTTCGGCGATGGCAACACTTCCAGCCAGCAAAACCCCGTACATAACTATACTCAACCGGGGTACTATACAATCTCGCTGAAGGTCACCAACTCCTCCGGCTGCTCCAATACGGGCACGCAAACCCGGTATTTACGGATCGTCAACGGCATCCAGCCCAATTTTACCTACAACCAGTCGTCGACCTCCTGCTCGGCTCCTTTTATCGGCCAATTGCTCAATCAAAGCGCCGGCCCGGGTAACCTGACCTACAACTGGACCATCGGCAACGGCGCCTCGCCCGCCAGCTCGGCCGACACCAGTCCCATAGTTACATTTCCAAATAGCGGCCAATATAACGTCACCCTGCAGGTCGCCAGTAGCCTGGGCTGTAACGCCACGACTAAGCAGACCCTGAACTTCTCCAACAGCGCTGCCGTCCTCAACGGGCCTACCGCCGCCTGCGTCAACACCCCCATTGCCTTTTCAGACGGTTCCAGCCCCATACCTCCCACTATTGTCTGGGACTTCGGCGACGGCACCGGATCTAACACGGCCAGCGTGTCGAAAATTTATGCCTCCACCGGCACATACACGGTCAAGCTCGTAAACAAATACACGGGATGCGCGGACTCCACCACCCAAACCGTCAATGTCCAGGATCCGCCCGTAGCGGATTTTACGACCGGCGATCCCACAAATACCTGCAAACCGCCCCTGACCATCCATTTCACCGACCGGACGGCGCCCGCTGCCGCCAGCTGGCACTGGGACTTCGGCGACGGCCAGACGTCCACCGACGAAGATCCTGTACACACATACAACAGCTCCGGCTCCTTTACGGTAACCCTCACGGCAACCGGCGCCGGCAACTGCCCGAATTCGATCTCAAAAGCTAATTTGATCAACATTCTCGATCCAACGGTCACCATCGGCGGCACGCTGACCGCGTGCATGGCAGGTACGTCGAACTTTAATGCCATCGGTCCCATCGCCAACGTCAATGCGGTCGACGGGGTCAAAAGCTACGCCTGGTCCGCACCGGGTTCCAATGAAGTCAGCTCCGCCGCTCAAAACCCCACCTTTACCTACGCATCCACAGGGACATACACGCTTTCGGTTACAATAACCACAAACGGCGGCTGTACGGCGACAGCCAACGCATCCATCAATATCGGCAGCCCTCTGGCGCCGGATTTCACCACGAGCGTCGATCCCACCCATGTATGTACCGATCAGCAAATTACCTTTACATCAACCACACCCGGCCCGCCACAGGACTGGCTCTGGGACTTCGGCGACCACACCGCCCTGGTCGATGGCAGTGCCACCGTCAACCACCATTACACTTTCTATGGAAATCATAACGTAACTCTCTCGGTATTCAACGGCGGCTGCGAACAGCAGATCACCAAACCGATCCAGATCTTCCCACCCTCTCTCGCCGGCTTCAGTTATGCTCTGCCCACACCCATACAGTGTACCAATGAATCGCTGATCCAATTCACCGATACTACTACCACAAGTAACAACACCGCTCTT
>DASZOW010000546.1:0-2096 GCA_035550615.1 Puia sp. | reverse complement strand
ATCACGCCACAGAATACGATCTTCTACTATGATTCGACCGCCGCCGGGTTCCTGACGATGGGCGCTTTTGCCGATGCCAATGGGAATGTGGCTTTGCCCGGCGTGGTTGCGAATGCCCGGCTCACGATCTCGGAGATGACGTCGTCCTATATGAAAGGAACGTTTTCGGGGACGGTGTATAAGAGCTCTTCGCTCATCCAGTACTATAGCATCACGGAAGGAGAGTTTTATTTGAAGCGGAGTTGATCAGTGGCGGTGGGGCCGCGGCGGGAAATGGTCAGAGGCCGAATGGGTAGGTTTCGGGGATCTTTTCGTCGTGGGGTTTGAAATGAAGGGGATGGATGGCGACGGTTTGATCGAGGTAGATGAGGGCGTCGTAGCATTGGGGCAGGAAGGAGGGCACATAGTTGCCGGTTCTTTCCGTGGCAGGATCGTAGACGACGCCGATCGCGCGTTGCCGGCTGCGTTCGCCGAACAAACCGACGAGGGACGACTCTTCGCTAAACAGTATGTAACGGTTCTCGGTAGATTCGCGGTGCAGCCTGCCTTCGATGCTGTCGGCCCTCGCCTCGGGCACGTCCATGACTTCCATAGGCATCCCCCACCCCTCGCCGGCGATGACAGTACCCTGGTATCCGGAAAAACCGGTAAGGTAAACATTGTCATTCCCATACTTCTCGCGCGCCAGCTGGCCGATGTTGACCATGCGCATCGCGTGCATATTGGTGGCGCGGGCGTCGCCGACATGGGTATTGTGAGCCCATACGATCCCGCGGGCATCGGGGCCATGAAACCGCATCAGCCGCTCCAACGTCTCCATCATGTGTCTGTCGCGGATATTCCAGCTGTCATGATCCAGCCCGATCATGTTACGGTAATATTTCTCGGCGTTGACGGCGATCAGGGCGTTTTGTTCGGTATTGAATGCCGCTTCCCGATCGCCATCCAGGTATTGAGCCTTCATCCTGATGGTCCGCAACATGGCTACCACTTCCGCGCTGCAATTATATTCCCGCAACGAATGCCGGGCATATTCGTGTTCATCCTCTTGAAACGGCTCAAAGCAATTTATGGCCCTTAGCACGGCTTGTGCGGCGTCTTTATCCTCTTTTTGCAGGTATTCGATCATGGACTTCATGGAATCCCAAAGGCTGTAGACATCGAGTCCATAAAAGCCGGCCTTTTTGTCGATCCGGAGCGGGGAGTTATGTTCCAGCAACCACTCGGCCAGGGCGGCCGTTTCCCAATTGGCCCACATCCAGGTCGGCCAGCGGTCGAACGTCCGGAGGATGGTGGCGATGTCGTCGCCCGCGTCCTTATAACCTTTCACAAACCGGTTTATCCGGTAACAGTCGGGCCAGTCGCCTTCCACGGCAATAAAACGAAAGCCTTTTTCCGCGATCAATCTTTGCGAAATGGCGGTCCGCCAGGTATAGTATTCATGTGTACCGTGGGATGCTTCGCCGAGCATGACGATCGGCCGGTCCCCGATGTCATCGATCAGGGCGTCGAGATCGACTGCGGTTGTTAGACTATGCATGATGCAAAACGCAAAAAATTTGTGCCAGGGGAATCCGCGGCGATGAGGGATTTATTGCAGGGGCGGAGACAGAGTGCCGGGCGGGTGGCGCAGCCGAAAATAATAAAGCCCTCTGTAATACAGAAGGCTTTACGTGTTTCAGGAGGAGGGCACTGTTACTATTTATCTGGTAGCAGAGGAATTAGCCGGGGGATTGAAATCTTCCATTTTCGGGGTGATGATCACCTTGATGGTTTTATCCGGGGCACCGCCGTTGGACGGGGGTTGTTGCAGGGAGACGTTAATTTTCGACACCCCGCTTTTCAAAAAGGTGTTTGCCACGGCTACCATGCGGCGTTCCTTGAGCGCCCAGGAACGATTGTGCATGCCGGGCCCATGATATATGGCCATTGAGCCTTCCGAATTGTAGTGATGATGTACTTTGTGGTGGACGGGGGTGCTGGTCTTGCCGCCGTTGCTGCTCGAATTTGCTGCAACACTGGCACCGGAGGAGGAGGCGCCGCTGCTTTGTCCGCCGCTGGTGCCGGCCGTAGACCTGTGATGCGCTTTATGATGT
>DASZOW010000545.1:0-7304 GCA_035550615.1 Puia sp. | reverse complement strand
CTTACATTCGATTCTGTTTACAAAAATACGACATTTTATATTTGCAAAAATACGACATTTTTGAAGAAATTCGAATTCTTGTTTCTTTTAAAGGAATGGCCTTTAAGATACTCATTTCCAAACGGTTGTAGAGGATAATTTTTGGACATTCACCTGTTTGAACTATATTCGTTTCAACAGAAGAAAGCTAATATGAAAACATCCGCGTTATTCATTTTAACATTTTTGACGATAAGCGGCTACGCCCAAACTTCGCTCAACGCTTACAAATATGTCCTCGTGCCCGAGCGCTTCTCCTTCTCCAAAGAAGACAACCAATATGGACTGTCGACCATTATAAAACTTGAGCTCGAGGACAAAGGCTTCATCGCCTTCAGAGACCAGGATACCTTGCCACCGGCATTGGCGGCCAACAAGTGTCAGGCCCTTAAAGCCGACGTCACCGAGCGAAATACACTGTTTTCCACCAACCTCACGTTGTATCTAAAGGACTGCCAGGGCAATACCATCTTCAAGAGCAAAGAAGGCAAAAGCAGGGAAAAGGAGTTCGAACAGGCATACCCCCAGGCTTTGGCCGAAACTTTCAATTCATTGAATGCCGTTCCCTATAAATATGACAGTGCCCTGGCCGGACGACCACAAGGAGCCGCAGCGTCCCAGTCCACGCAAACTGCTTCAGCGCCTGCCACCCCCTCCTCCACGCCGGCGCCTGCCATCCCATCTTCCGCCCCTGCCCCTGCATCGGCCCCCGTGGCCGAAGCCTCGGGCACCTTATATGCCCAGGCCATCCCTAACGGGTACCAATTGATCGACACCACACCAAAAAAAGTATTGACACTGCTCAAAACGTCCGTAGCCGATTACTTTATCGCAGATAACGGATCATCCGTTGGAATCGTCTTCAGAAGAGACGGCGCCTGGTATTTTGAATACTATAAGAATGAAAAACTTGTCTCTCAGAAATTGGAGATCAAGTTTTGATTGCCCTAGTCACACCACCGTGCGCTTCTCACGGTAATCGATAGCGCTCAAAGAAATCCCACAGTAGATCCGTGGCGTTTAGATAAGCAGAAGGCGGATCGGCCTGCGCCCGAGGTTTCAACCCGCCCGGCCAGGAATGACCACCATCCTGCGTCAGATAGCAATCGATCGCCACATTGCCGTTGTTGCCCTTCCATTCCGTAAGACTGTAGCCCGTATATTGAGTCACCTGCGACGGCCCGCAGGTATCGAGCGCGGCCAGCACGTTCAACCCCGAGTCGACGGCCGGAAACCAAACCCCATCCAACCCATAACCGCCGTTGAAGGGTACTTTCGTATCCTGCGAGCTATGGATCTCGAGGACAGGTACGGTTCGGGATGGGGTACAGGGCGAAGAGGCGATAAGTGTCCCGCTCACCGAAGTGATGGCGGCGATCTTATCCGACAGCTGGCAGGCCAGGGTATAGGCCATCATGGCGCCATTAGACATTCCGGCTACATAGACCCTTTTAGGGTCGACCTTATAATTGGCGACCAGGTAGTCGATCAGGTTGCTGATATAATGCACGTCGTTGATATCGTTACTCTGTGCCACAGCGCAGCAGTTACCCGCATTCCAGCTTCGCAGATGGAGCGGACCGTTGCTCGCGACTCCCTGTGGGTAAACGACGATAAAATGTTCCGCATTCCCTTTGTCCGTGACTCCATAGTCGCGCTCTGCCTCTGCGGCGCTGCCCCCGAATCCATGCAGCAGGATGATGAGCGGGAAACCGGAGGTGTCATAATAATTGGGTGGAAGATTGAGGAGATAGGTCCGGTCGTAGCCATCTACGTTCATCACGCCATTATACCGGTACGTCTTCCCACCGGAGCCCTTCTGGCAATTCGAAAAAGAGAGCGACGCTAGAAAAATTCCCACTAACGCCCCACGTTTTACAGATAACTGTTTCATACTTGAGATCATTTTGGGAGTAAGACAGCCCGGCAAAGCGTTCGGTATAAAATAGCCGCTAAAACGGCCACATCTCCCCCCGAAGCGGTCTCCAGCTCCTGAAGCGGTCGCCGCCTCCACGCATCCCGCCCCACGGCTTCCGAATCCTGATCCGGCCCAGCGGCCCCGCTCAGCATCCCTGCATAACATGCCCACCATCCCCCGAATCCCGCCCCGGCTTCCCGCCCCGCAGTCCCCGCGCCACCCCGGCCACCCGCGCCCCCCGCCCGCACCTCCCCCCACGCCCCCGCACCCCCCATCCCCCATCTCCCCAACGGCCCGTTTCGACGCCCTTTTTTGCCGTCTCACCCGATATTTTTTTTATCTCATTCGAAAAACCGGGAATTTTATGGGCATGAAGGATCGTTACAACATTAAAGCGGGCCTCATTTTTGCCATCGCCGTCGCACTCCTGGTCACAGTATTGCCGCGATTCATCCGCCTCGATCTCGATCAGCCGCTGGTCGTCGGTCTCAACTTCGCCTACCTGACAGTGATCTTCCTATTTTACTGGATCAATCACCATTTTTTTCTCCTGCACCTGCGTTCCGGCATCCTGTCCAACCGCTATCTGCGGGCAATCCTCAGCATTCTGTGCAGCGTAGTCATCATCGGGTTGATGGCATGGACATTGAATATCGGCAGCCCGTTTCCTATCTTCAAAACGGCTGACGGCATCCCTCGCCGGGCACAAATGATTTTTGTTCGCAGCTTTCGGGGCCTCATCGTCAGCGCCCTGACCTATTTCGCCGTATATTATTACAGGTTGTTGTTCCTCTTGCAGCGCTCCCGCCTGGAGAATGAACGTCTCAAACAGGAGAACCTCCAGGCACAACTGGCCTCGCTGCGTGAACAGATCAGCCCCCATTTCCTGTTCAATTCCCTCAACACCCTTTCGACGCTTTCGCATGAAGATGCGGTCAAGGAATATATCCTGAAGTTGAGCGAGGTCTATCGCTATGTCCTGCACTATCAGCAAAAAAACATGGTACCCGTGAGCGAGGAATTGGCCTTTATCCGCAGTTATATCTATATTCTCGAATCCCGGTTTGAAGACGGGCTGAAAGTCAATATCCGGCTGGAACCGGGTTGCCTGAACAAGAAGATCCCGCCTTTCGCACTGCAACTGCTCGTCGAGAACGCCGTCAAGCATAATGCGATCTCCTATGCCGACCCGCTCGCCATCGATATTTACGCCGAGGAAGGAAGCCTGGTCGTCGAAAACGATCTCCGGGCACGCATGGCTGTCGCCGGTAGACAGGGAACGGGACTGGCCAATCTCGCAAAACGCTATCGCCTGACCGCAGGCAAAGACATTCATATCGTCCGTGAGGCGGCTAAATTTAAAGTGCAAATTCCTTTTCTGGTATGAGAGTATTGATCATCGAAGACGAAAGAAAGGCCGCGCAGGAATTGAAGGCCCTGATCCTGCGGCTGCGGCCCGATTGGTATGTCATAGATGTCATTCCTTCGGCGGCCGGCGCAATCCAGTGGCTTAATGAAAATAAGCATCCCGACCTCATTTTTTCCGATATCCAGCTGGCGGACGCCGTTTGCTTTCACATCTTCAAAACCGTTCCCGTAAAATGTCCTATCATCTTTTGTACCGCCTATGATGAGTATGCGATACAGGCCTTCGAAACCAGCGGCATCGACTATCTGTTAAAGCCCGTCGACAAAAACCGGCTCGAGCAATCGCTGAAAAAGCTGGATGGCCTCCGCGCCGCCTTCGCCCCCGGCGGCGAGCCGGGTTACGCCGAGATCAGCAGACTGCTCGACCGCATTAACCCTTCCATCGGAAGGACGATCCTCGTGAATCATAAAGACAGGATCATCCCGGTCGACCATGCCGGCATCGCCTTCTTCTATTATGACGAGGGATTCATCACCATCCGGCTGCTCGATGGGACCAGCTATTCGATCAATCAAGGTATCGATGAGGTGGAGCAGACCACCGATCCTCGTCTCTTCTACCGCGCCAACCGGCAATTCCTGATCAACCGGCATGCCATCCGGGATATCCAAAGATTTTTCGCCCGTAAGCTCGTCGTCAAGATGAGCAGCGATACGCCCGAGCCCGTCATCGTTAGTAAAGCAAAAGCCAGCGACTTTCTCGGCTGGCTGGAAAGCGGCGGTCGCTGAACGGCCATGTCGCTGAATACCCTTACCCGCTGAATAGCCATGTCGCTGAACGCCCGCTTCATCCCCTTCTTTGCCCGTCTTGGCCCTCCTCCGCCTACCTTGCCTTGTTTTGCCCGTCCAACCTTCATAAAAATGCAAATCATGAAAAAAGTAATCTTACCAGCGATCCTCGCCATCTTTACGCTGGCGGCCACATCCGCCCACGCCCAGGTAAGCGTCAACGTTCGCGTCGGAATTCCCGTAGTTCCTATTCCTGTAGTGCGCCCGATCCTTCCACCGCCGCCGGCCCGCGTAGTCGTCTTCCGTCCCCGCCCGGCGGTCATAGTTCGTCCTGTCGTCGTTCGGCCGGTCGCCGTCGTTCGGCCAGTGGTCCGCCCCGTGGCCGTCATTCGCCCCGTCGCTGTGGTTCGCCCTGTACGCAGAGTGGTCGTAGTTCATTAAACCAAAAGCAAAACCAATGAATCAAAAAAAGATCCGGCTTCGCCTGGCCGCCGCCTTCCTCATCCTGACCCTCGGCGCCAAAGCCCAAAGGACCGACAGCACCAGCACCCCCGAAGCCCGCGCCACAGCCCTCACCGAAAAGATGAAGACGCAGCTCGCCCTCACCGACGACCAGGTCCCACAGGTGCAGGCCATCAATCTCAAATACGTAGAGAAGAATCAGGAAATATTGGCGGGAACAGAGGGGCGCTTTGCAAAATTCCGGGCGTTTAAATCTTCCCAAAAAGCCAAGGACAAGGAACTAAAAGCCATTCTGGACAAAGATCAGTACAAAAAGTATGAGGCCATGAAAGAACAGATGAAAAACCAGGTCAGGCAGCAATATCAAAACAAGGGGGCGTCATAGCCCCCTTTTATAAGATAGATCAGGCCATGACGGCTTCCATGACCTGCTCGAGTTCGAGAGCCTCACTCTCCGCCCTGTTCATCAGCTCTATAGCCAGCTGCCGATAGTCCTTGGCGCCATTTGAACTACGGTCATAGCTGAAGATATCCCTGCCCGCTTCCTGGGCCTTGGCCAATTGGATATTGGTCCGGATCACCGTCTGGAATACCTTGCCATCGAACTTCGCTTCCAGCTGTCTTTTTACACCGACATTCATTTGCTTCCGCTCGTCATACTTCGTCATGACCATGCCCATGAGCTCGAGCCGGGGATTGAGCTTCTTTCGGATGATGTCGAATTGCCGCATGAACCCATATACGCCCTTCAACGGCAGGAATTCGCCGGGTAGAGGCAGCAGCACATAATCGCTGGCCACCAGCGCGTTCACCGTCAGTAAGCTGATAGAATGCGGGCAGTCTATAAAAATGTAGTCGTATCTATCCGTCAGCGGGTCCACAAGATCTTTCATCAGGTATTCCCTGCCCATAAGCCCGGCCATCTCCAGCTCGACGATCGCCAGATCTATCGAAGCCGGGACCACATCGACTCGCGCAGGCGTAGCGACAGCCGCGTCGAGCAAACGGCCACCTTCCTGCAGGATCTCCTTCTTTAATTCAGAATACAGATTGTACCGGGGCTCGTCCTCGATACCGAGACTTTGAGAGAGATTAGCCTGCGGATCAGCGTCGATCAACAGTACTTTTTTTCCTTGCTGGGATAAGGCAGCTCCTAAATTAAGTGCGGTGGTGGTCTTTCCCGACCCTCCTTTTTGGATTGCAATCGAAATTACTGGCATTGGTTCTACTGTTTAAGATTTGAAGTCCTTAAAATTATCCATAGTTTGCCCTTCCGCTGCAATTAAGTTCCCCACCATTGTGGATTACGGCGAACAGATTCCAGACGCCGGCCGGCAAACTCATACCCGCCAGACTCGATATTCTTAGACATCAAAGATAACTCAACCACCATTGCCCGTGTGATCGTTTGTACCGCCCGAACCACCGGCAGGGAAAATACAGCAGGATCATCAGCAGCAGCCAGACAGCGTACACCCCTGCCAGTGAAAATCCGAAATTGTTAGGGCTGTAGGGGAAGACGCTCCTGTAGGCTTCGCTCATATGATGCCCCATCGAAAAGAACAGGATGATCGTAATGGCCTGCGCAAGGAACCAGTGGATGACATAGAAGAAAAAGGGGACGTTGCCATAGACGACCAAAATGCGGGCGATCCGGTTATCCGCTTTCTCGGTCTTCGCAAGGATCAGCAGCGAGATCCCAAGGGTCACGCATAGATACAACAAAGAACACGGATATTTAGTCACCCTTAAATAGGAGAGGACGCTCAACATCGTGCTTTTTTGGACGGACCACGGAGCCGGGTCGCCGTAGATATTGAACGTGCGGAAAATCACAAAAAGGGCCAGCGCGGCCAGGCCTATGCTCGTCAGGACGCGTCTTCGTTTCCCGGCATCCTGGGAGTATAGCGTCCCCAGCGCATACCCGGCGAACATCACCCCAGTCCACGGCAGCAGCGCATAGGCGATGATGACAAAGTGATTTGGCCCTATCGGATCGACGGTACCGAAGCCGTTACCGGTCAGGAATAACCGCCATATGGGATTGGTGTTCAGCGTATGGTTATGTAGAAGATCGACGACATTATGTCCCAGAATTATGGCCAGCCCGATACAGCCGATGACCTTGGGGCTGACATTCGCCTTGACCAGCAGCCCGAGAAGGACCATGCTCCCGCCGATCGCCCAGATCACCTGCAGCACGATCGCATGATAGAAGATGTCTGCCGAGGCGGCCAGGTTGATAATGAAAACCTCGATAAAGATCAGCCAGATGCCCCTTGATATCAAGAAACCCGCCAGTTCCCCCTGGGACCGCCGCCTGCCGGCCAGGTAAGCGGAAATGCCGCTCAGGAACACGAATGCCGGGGCGCAGAAATGCGTGATCCAACGCGTAAAGAAGAGGGCCGCCGTCGTCGTGTGCAGATTCATTGGAACCGGGTGTCCGAGATGGAGCATATCTCTCAGATGGTCTATGGGCATGATGACCATGACCAGGCCGCGGAGCAGATCTATCGACAGGATGCGTGTCTTCCGCGGCATGATGGCGTCAGGTTGCTGAGACGCAACGGGCGCAAGGGTTGTAGGGTTCATATAGGGAAGATAAGTAATATTTGCCATCGAAACATAAATATTGGCTATCTTTCAAAATGCGATGTCGCCTAAAATTTCATCACAGCTCGATTGCGGGGTCCCAGAAGCGTTTTGAGAAGTCGACGATCTTGTCCCC
>DASZOW010000544.1:0-15486 GCA_035550615.1 Puia sp. | reverse complement strand
CAAACGGGCGAAACAGGACTCACTGCAAAAACTCCGGCATTCGCAATCTGAACTGAGCGAGGCGCTGAGCAGACAAAAAGAGCTCAACGAGAGCAGGTCGCGCTTCGTCTCGATGGCGTCGCATGAGTTCAGGACTCCGCTTAGTACGGTGTTGTCCTCGGCCGCATTATTGTCAAAATATACGCTAACCGAAGATCAGGAAAAACGGGATAAACATATTAATCGTATCAAAGACGCCGTCAGACACCTTAACGAGCTGCTCGAGGATTTTCTCTGTCTCGGCAAGTTGGAAGATGGCGGGATCAGGACGGAGCCCACCGAATTTAGTACACATTGACCATTGCGCGGGTGCAACCAATTGCGTAGTATTGTATGAGCCAAATTTCCCATTTCCATGCGCAGATTATTGGTTATCGACGATCATGACGATATTCGGGAAAATATAGCCGAAATTCTCAGCCTCGCAGGTTATGAAGTATTTACGGCGGATAATGGGAAAAAGGGTGTGGAAACCGCCCTGAAACAAAATCCCGAGCTGGTGATCTGCGACATCATGATGCCCGACCTGGACGGATACGGAGTATTGCATCTGCTGCGCAGGAATGAGGCTACGGCGAATACGCCTTTCATCTTTTTGACCGCCAAAACGGAGCGAACAGATTTTCGCAAGGGCATGGAAATGGGCGCGGATGATTATATTACCAAGCCTTTTGACGACATCGAGCTGCTGAATGCCATCGAGATCCGGCTGAAGAAATACGATATCCTGCAAAACAAATATGCAGCGGATGAAAAAGGTGCAGGCCAACTGATCACGGAGTTGAATGCCGCCGGAATGCTGGACCTCGATCCGGATAATTATGAGCCCGTGCATTTGGCGAAGAAACAGGCGCTATACCAACAAGGCCGTCGGCCAAAATATGTCTATTATCTCCGCCACGGAAAGATCAAAGCCTACCGCATCCACGAAGACGGCAAAGAATATATCACCAATCTCTATGGGCCAGGCGACTATATTGGCTATCTGCCGCTGCTGGAAAACAATCTTTATGAAGATTCGGCCGTAGCGCTGGAAAACGCCGAGCTGGCATAGATACCCAGGGATGAATACCTGAATACCCTCTACAAAGATATCCGGATCGCCGCCAGGTTCATCCGGCTGATCGCACAGAATGTGCACGACAAAGAGGAGCGGCTGCTACAGCTGGCTTATGGGTCGCTGCGCAAACGGGTAGCCAAAGCGCTGATCGATATCCATAAGAAATACTCCGGGGAAGCCGGCGCTGCGGTACCCCTCGACATCTCGCGCGAGGACATCGCGCAGTATGTGGGTACGGCTACCGAATCGCTGATCCGCACGCTGAGCGATTTCAGATCGGAAAAGCTCATCGATATCCGGGACGGAAAGATCAGGATCACCGATCCCGGGAAACTGGAGAACTTATTATATTAGATAGCCCCGCCGATAGAGACCGTCACGAGCTTTCGACTAAAGGAATCACTTAAAATCTTAATTTAGCAGTCAGGAGCTAAAACATTAACGGCTCATTTATAGTTTATTAGCTGAAATTTTAGTCCCTACCCTTTCCAATGCATTCGTCAAAGCGCATCTTCGTTACCCTGCTGCTGTTCCTTGCCGGTATTCTGACGGGAGGCCGGCTGTGGGCGCAGACAAACCCAATCTATCCTATAGAAGCGAACATCGTTTATCATTTTACGAAATATATAGACTGGCCCAACAAAGATGAGCCCGGTGACTTTGTGATCGGCGTCATAGGGAACAGCCCGGTCTTCGACGAGATGGTCAAGCTGATGGGCCAAAGAACGGCGGGAGGGAAAAAAATAACGATCAAAAAATTCCAGCCGAATTCCGGCAGCTTTGTCTGTCATATCCTGTTTATTACTGAGGAAGCACATTCCTGTCTCAAAACGGTCGCGGCGCAAACAGCTGCCTCCGCTGTCCTCATCGTATGCGAGGGAGCGGGACTTGCCCGCAAAGGCGCCGCCATCGACCTTGTCCTGTCCGACGAGCATCTGAAATTAGAGATAAATAAAGATAATATAGAGCGTCACAAATTACAGGTCGCTTCCGAGCTGTTGCAGCTCGCGACCGTTGTCAAATGATCCTAACCCTACGACCATGAACTACATCGGTATATTCAAAAATCTCCTGCTGCTGCTTGCGGCAGGCATCTCTCTGGAAGCTCAGGCCCAACAGGACAGCACTGTCCGTCATCCCTACGAGACCATGAGCCTTAAGGACCTGCTGAACGTAAAGATCGTTTCGGCCTCCCGGCAGACGGAGGCCTTGCTGGATGCGCCGCTTTCGGCCTCGGTGCTTACCCGGGCAGAGATCGAGCGGGCGGGATGCACCACGATCATGGAAGCCTTGCGGCTCGTCCCCGGGATGATCGTACGGGAAGAGACCAATGGGAACTACGATATCGAGCTGCGTGGCCTGGATAACGTTCCGCCGGACGCAATCTTCGACGTAACGGCAAATACGACGACGCTGGTCATGATCGATAACCGGCCGGTATACAGCTATCTGCGCGGCGGTACTTTTTGGGAGACCCTGCCAGTGGCGCTTCACGACGTGGATCGCATAGAAGTGGTGCGCGGACCGTCAGCCGCTCTTTATGGCCCTAACGCCGTCAATGGGGTGATCAATATCATTACCCGGCAGGCTAAAAACGATGGTCTTTATCTGAATGCCGGCATGCTCCAGGGCAGCTCGCTCACCTATGTCAACAATCTCGCAGCGGGTTACCGGTTTAATTCCCGGTGGAGCGTCATCGCGTCCGGCAATTATGAAAGCCGCGACCGCACGCAGCAATCCTATTATGAATTCCAACGGAATCGATATCTCTCCGATCCGGCCTACTTTGTGAATTATACCGGCGATACGATCCGGAACGTTCACCAACAATATCCGGATCAGCCAATGGCAGTCGACAAATACGCGGGCAATATCTTCGTCAATGGCGAGCTCTCCCCGGCAGTAAAATTTTCGCTTAGCTCGGGCCTTCAGCATTCGACGGCGGAGCGGGTCTCCACCGAAAATGAATTTACTCCTTTGTCTACGACATTCTCGGAGAGCCGGTATGTCGATCTCCGATCCACGATCCACAACCTCTCCGTTCAGCTATCGTACAACGGAGGCACACAGTCCCTGAGCAGGGACACCGGCGCCAGGTACGACTTCTTTGTAGCGGGCGGCAGCGCGGAATATACTTATACCCACGGGCAGCTGACGATCAAGCCGAGCGTTTCTTATACCAGCGCCGTCTACAACGATCTACGCTACGCGGATACCGTGGAAAAGGACGGCTTGCTGAATACCCGCGGCGTCATCGAGAGCCGGAGAGGCGGTCTCCAAAGCGAATACCGGCTGTTCGACAATAAGCTACGACTAATAGCCGCCATGGGCGCCAGCAGCTTCAACCACCCGGACAAAATGTATTTTTCTTATGAATTCGCGGCAACCTACAAGCTAAGCCGCACCCAGCTGGTACGCGCGGTATACTCCGAGGCGCCGAGATCTTCCAATATCTTCGACACCTATGTGTCCAAGGACCTCGGCACCTACCAAACGGGCTATCAGCAGTACATCACCCGTGTCGGAGAAGGCAATCCCAATGTCAGGCTCATGTCGGCCCGAATGTTCGAAGTAGGCTATCGCGGCGAGTTCGGCCGGGAGTTCAGCGCCGACCTGGAGCTCTTCGCCATCGATGCGGGCAATTACAACACGCCGGTAGAGACCCGGCCCTACGCGGTCCTGCAGGGCGCCGACACCTTCGTTATCTCGCCGATACGGCCGACGACCCTGCCGATGCGGCTGCAACAGCAGGGGGCTACGATAAACCTGCACTGGAAACACGGCGCCTGGGATGTAAATCCATTTTTTTCGGTTCAGCATACGGAATGCATCGATTTTGCTCCTTACGCGAATACGCCGGACGCGGGTACGCCCAATGCCGCAACACAGAACATCTATTCCGGCATCGGCGCCAATTTCGATCTGCCCAGCACGCCAGTTTGCTACGGCGGCGCATCGGCCAATTATAAGGTCAACGACTGGCTCAACCTCAACCTGAGCGCTTATGCTTATACGATGACCACCTATTATCATGTCTCGAATGTCATCTATAACGACGGTGTCCGGGGCATCGACCATATTCCGGGGAAAGCGATCGTGAACGCGAATATCATTTTTACCCCGGCCAGGGGACTGCGGCTTTTTATTACCGGCAAGAACCTGCTGAACGAAAATTACCGGGAGTACTTCAAGACCGACGCCATTCCCCTGATGGTGATGGGCGGGATCAAATATGACTTTTAACGGATAATGCCGATATATGAGCGTCAAATCTAAAATATTCCTCAGCTTTTCGGTGCTCGTCGTACTGTTCATACTCAACGGCGTCGCCACGATCATAACGCTGAACAAGAATAAGCAGCTGGCCGAGAACACTATGGAGGTGATCATGCCATCGAGCGATGCGCTGGACAGTCTTACGCTGATGCTCGTGGAATCCAAGATGTACGCGACCAACTGGGTCTTTCTGCGCTATAACGACGATGACAAACAAAGTCTGCGGCTCATCGAAGACGCGCAATACCAGGCTTTGAAACAAAAACTGGCCCTTTATCAACCGCAATGGAATAATACGCGCTGGGCCGACAGCCTGCAGGAGATACAACGCGGGTTCGAAGAGCTGCTGGCGGTCGACCGCCGGATCATGCAGTCGCTGAAAAGCTTTCAGGATTATGACGATCCGGTGGTAAAGCTGTCCGGCGAACAACTGGTAGAGGATGAAGTGCTGCCGCGGTCGGCCGCACTCCTGCATTCGCTGAATAGTCTTAACGAGTCGATCAAGCTGGCAGGCCAGCGGGAGAGCACCAAGCGGGTGAAGGCTTGCATTGCGCTGCGAACAGAGGTTATTCTGCTGGCGATCGCTATCATCCTTGCCGGCCTTTTTCTATCGCTGTACATGACCGGACTGATCATCAGGCCGATCAACCGAATGCGGGCAATCGTCAACGACCTGGGCCGTGGGGTCATCCGGCCCATACAAGCGGGACGAAACCAGGACGAGATCGGCAGCATGATCCAAAGCATCAACAACCTGTCCGGGAACCTCCGCGCTACGGCCGACTTCGCCCGGAACATCGGCGCCAAAAATTTCTCGGTCGTTTTCCAGCCGCTAAGCGACGAGGACACGCTTGGCAAGGCGCTGATCGCCATGCGCGACAATCTCCGCGCCAGCGAGGAAGAGCTGAACGAGGCTGCCCTGCACCTGCGTAAAAAAGATCAGATCCTCGAGGCGGTGGGCTCAGCCACGCATGAGCTCGTCTCCAATATCGACTTCGACCAGGCCATCGGCCGGTCCATCCGCCTGTTGGGTTTGAAGATCCCCGTCGATGGGGTCAACGTCTTCAAGGCAGAACGCGAAGCAGGCACTGACGAATGGCATGCGGACCAGGTCGTACGCTGGACCAGCCAGTCCAATGAGATCGAGCACAATCTCGAAGAATTCCAGAACATCCGGGGTATCTCCCATGCCGTCTCCCAGCTCGCCCGCGGCGAGGTCCACTACTATGTGCCCAAACATATCGACGATCCGGAATTGAGGGCCTATTTCGAGCGGCGGGGTATCAAATCATCGGCCGGCATTCCCATTTTTTTAGGCGAGGAATTCTGGGGTTTCGTGACCCTCAACGACCACCTGCACGAGCGGGAATGGAGCCATATAGAGCTCTCGGTATTGCGCAGCTTCGCAGCGTTGCTGGGCGCAGCCATCCAGCGGATGCAGATGGAAGCCGCGCTGGTTGTCGCCAGGGACAAGGCCGAAGCGGCCAGCGTGGCCAAAAGCGAGTTCATGGCCAACATGAGCCACGAGCTGCGGACGCCCATGAATGCCATCATCGGGTTCACCGACCTGGTCCTGACGACGGAGATGCAGAAGACACAACGCGATTACCTGAAGAATGTGCGGAAGGGCGCCTACAATCTGCTCAACATCATCAACGATATCCTCGACTTCTCGAAGATCGAGGCGGGCAAGCTCGCATTGGAAGAAGCGCCGTTCAGCCTGCTGCAGCTGCTGGAAGATACCGTGGATATGATGTCCATCAAGGCCGAGGAAAAACGGCTCGAACTCATCTGCGATATCGACCGCGGTCTGCCTTCTTCCTTTATCGGCGACGAGGTGAGGATCAGGCAGATCCTGATCAACCTGCTTGGCAATGCCATTAAATTTACCGGGAAAGGCGAGATCACCGTGCTGGTTCGATGCAAAGAAGCCGCAGGCAGAGGCGGCCGGAAACATCTCGACATTGCCATTAGCGATACGGGCATCGGCATTTCAGCCGACAAGCTGGACATGATCTTCGAAAGCTTTACACAGGCGGATAGTTCGACGACCCGAAAATATGGCGGTACGGGTCTGGGCTTGTCCATCTCCAAACGGCTTGCCACGATGATGGGTGGCGATCTTCTTGCGGAAAGCGTCCTGGGCAAAGGCAGCACCTTTACGCTGCAGTTGCAACTCACCGTAGCCAATGAGTCTCCCTCCATTACCTTCTCGGACCGGCCGTCGCTGCGGCATGTACTGGTGGTCGACGACAACTATACCAACTGCCATCTGATGCAAGGCATCTTTCGACATCTTGACATCCCCTGCAAGATAGCGCTCAACGGCTATGATGCGCTGGCAGAAGTCACGCAGGCCATGGATGATGGAGAACCCTTTGATCTGATCATTACGGACCACCAGATGCCGGTGATGGATGGCATCAGCCTCGTGAAAAAGATAAAGAAGACGATCCACGGAAAGGTAGAGCCGTTTATCCTGATGCTCAGCTCGCTGGAAAAGACGGTATACCAGCACGAAGCAGAGGACATCGGCATCAATAAATTCCTTTCCAAGCCGGTGAAACTGCACGAGCTCGAAGCCTTGCTCGGGAATATATTCAAAGAGGGCGGAAGCCGCAAGCCCGAAACGGTACGGGAACAGCAGCTGGCCCATTTCGGCAAGCCTGCCAAGGTCCTGGTCGTGGAAGACGAACCGATCAATATGCTCCTGATCAGCGAAGTCCTGGGTAGGATGGGACTGGACGTTATAAAGGCCAGCAATGGCCGGGAAGCGATCGGGACCGTTGCCGAAAACGATATCGCACTGATCTTTATGGACGTGAATATGCCCGATCTCGACGGATATTCGGCCACCCGCATCATCCGCGGCCGTAAGGACCGGAAACGCGACATCCCGATCATCGCCCTCACCGCGGATGCGCTGCCGGAAGATAAAGAAAAGTGCCTGAGCTCCGGGATGAACGACTATCTGGCCAAACCTTTCCGGCTGGAAGAGCTCCAGACATTATTAAAGCAGTATTTGCTGGCCAATTGACAAAGTTTAAACTTTGACTAGGACCATCGGTCATTTTTATTGTCATTGACCAGGCGCGGCAGGTACAGCGTTTACCCGCCTAAGCCGCTTCGCCCCTAAGCCGAACCGTAGATTTTTTGCCTCCATAATCCTTTTGCTTAAAACCCTGGCGCCTGGCAATGAATACCGATTCGCACAGTCTACAGCAGATCAGATCTGCAATTCTCAGAGACACCATAAAGTTCCTGATTGCTTGCAAAACGAGAGCAACCCAAAAACAATTGGCGACGATCATTGCCCGGATCCAGGAAAAAGAGTCCGAGCTTTTCAAATCCACCGGCGCCAGGCTGTCGCCGGAGATCTGGCAGTTCTTATTCGAACGCCTCGCCAAAGCCAACGCCCCGCTTACTCCCACGTCGGCTCCCCCGTCTTCCCCCACGTCTCCTTAAAGGGGGTTATTGGGAATGGTAACTTTTTTTTATATATTTACCGCCGATGATTGATATGCCGCGATGCATTACAAGGAATCCTATACCGATCAGGAGCTGTTGGAACTGCTGCAAAAAGGCGACGACGATGCCTTCACCGGCATCTATCTGCGGTATTGGGACAAACTAACGGTCGTGGCCATGAACCGTCTCGGCAGCCTGGAAGAAGCCAGGGAAGTCGTACAGGAGGTCTTCTGCAACCTCTGGCGGCGGCGGGAAAAGCTCGAGATCGCTTATTCCCTCAACACCTACCTGGCCGCAGCTGTCAAATACGAGATCTTCAAACGCTTCGCCGTAAAAAGCCGGCGCCGCCGCCTCGAACAACAAGTCCTCGGCCAATGGCAGGAAGCCGCCGACTACACGCTTCAATACCTTAACGCCAACGAATTGCAATCCGAACTTTCCCAGCTCATAAAGGCCCTGCCGGAAAAATGCCGGGTCGTGTTCCAGCTCTCCCGCGATCAGGGCTACACCCAAAAACAGATCGCCAAAGAACTCGGTATCGCGGAAAAGACAGTCGAGGCGCATCTCTCCGCCGCCTTGCGCAAGCTCCGGATCGGGCTGTCCCATCTGTTCACCTTGTTCTTCTGACCCTCCGCCAAAAAAAATTTTCTCTCCACTAAGGGAACCGCCTTCGATATGGGGCTATAGAATAAATAGCTACCATGCGAGAGAGACCCTATTCACAGGAAATGCTTGAGCTCGGGGAAAAATGGATGGCCGGCACGATCACGCCGGAAGAGAAAAAGCGACTGTTCGATTGGTATGACGGCTTCGACGACACGGAATTGTCCCTGGACGCCGATCAAGCCCCTCTTTTCAACCGGCTAAAGCTGGAAATGCTGCAGGAGATCCGGAAAAAGATCCGGCCATCGACCGCGAGCGCCACCAGCGACGCCGGAACCGGCAAAGTGCGATGGATGGCCAGGGTTTCCATAGCCGCTGCAGCGATCTTCGTCCTGGCTGTCGGGGGATGGTTCTTTATCATCCACGGCAAAACTGCCATATCTGTAGCGGAGAAGAACCCGGCGACATCCACGGAAAACCACGCTGATATCGGTCCCGGCAGCAACAAGGCCACTCTTACCCTGGCGGACGGTACGACCGTCACCCTGGACAGCGCAGGAACCGGCAACCTCGCTCAACAGGGGAATGCCCGGGTGATCAAAAACGGTAACGGACAGATCCAATATGCCGCCACCAATGCCTCCGCCGCTCGATCCGAAGTCTATAATCTCCTTTCCACCCCCCGCGGCGGACAATATCGCCTCAAACTGCAGGATGGCACCGATGTCTGGCTAAATGCCGCCTCCTCGATCCGCTACCCCACAGCCTTCACCGGCAAGGAGCGCAGAGTGGAGATCACCGGCGAAGCCTATTTCGAGGTGGCAAAAAATGCCGGCATGCCATTCCGGGTATCGGTGACCGATGCCGCCGCCGGGGAACAAGCCACCGACATCGAAGTCTTGGGGACCGAATTCAATGTCAACGCCTACAAAGACGAAACCGACCAGGTGACGACCCTGATAGCAGGCTCGGTACGGGTGACCCGAGGTGCCTCGGCAGTGACCCTGAGACCATCTCAGCAAGCCGTGATAACCACCGGCGCAGCCATCAAAACCAGCCGGCCGGAAAATATCGATCAGATCATCGCCTGGAAAAATGGGGCCTTCGAATTCGACGACGCGGACGTCCCCACGATCATGCGGCAGATCTCCCGATGGTATGACGTAGACGTGCAATACGAGGGAAAACGTCCCGAAGACAGATTTTCCGGCACCTTCTCCCGCAATACCAGCCTCGCCGGCGTTCTGCAGATCCTGCATATCAGCGGGGTGCGGCTCGCGGCGGAAAATAAGAAGATCGTGATCAAATCCTGACTCATCTCTTTAACAAAAGCAAAAAACCGGGAACGTTGGCCCGTCCCCGGCGGATGCTGAGTTAAACAATCATAAACAAGCGTTCTAAGCACTGCTCAATTGTTAACCCAAACAACTAAAATTATGAATCTGATTGCTTTCAGCAAAATCGGGCCGGGGACGCCCGCCGTATCCCCAACCGTACCTGCCCGGTTTCTAACCCAAACACTGCTAGTTATGAAAATGACGGCATTCTTGATCCTGGCTGCCTGTCTTCATGTCTCTGCCAACGGTTACGCCCAGAAGATCACGCTCTCGGTGAGGGAAGCGCCACTGGAAAAGGTCTTTAAAGAGATCCAAAAGCAAAGCGGCTATTCCTTCTGGTACAAGACACAGCAGCTCGGCAAGGCCACCCGCGTGACCCTCAGCTTCCACAATGCACCCCTGCAGGAAGTGCTGCAAAAGTGTTTCGAGAACCAGCCTTTCGAATACACCATCGTCGAGCAGACGATCGTCATCCGGCCCCGCCAGCCGGAACAGACGGAAGCCACGCCCCTGGCCATTATCAAGGGAAAGGTCTCCACAGCCGGCGGTAAACCGCTCGGCGGGGTCAGCGTCACGGTCAAAACCACCAAAAAAGGCACCACCACCGATGACAACGGGGACTTCATCATCGCCGTCCGCCCCGGCGACGTCCTCGTCTTCTCGTATGTAGGCTACGAGACCAAAGAGGTCAGGGTCGGCGACCAGGCTTCCATAAGCATCAGCCTCAGCGAATCCAACGCCGCCCTCAACGAGATTGCAGTCATCGGCTACGGCGGCCAGGCGCACAAAAATCTTTCCAGCGCCATCAGCACCGTCAAGAACTCGGACCTCAACGTCGGCGCCATCACGGATGTCGGCCAGCTGTTACAAGGCAAGGTGCCGGGTCTGAACATCACCGCCAATGGCGACCCCAACACCCCTGCTGCAGTCGTTCTCCGCGGCGCCTCTACGCTCAACAGCTCACAGACGCCTTACTATGTCATCGATGGCATCCCCGGGGCCGATATCTCGTTGATCGCCCCTAACGATATCGCTTCCATAGATATCCTCAAAGACGCCGCGGCAACCGCCATCTATGGGAACCGGGCCGCCAACGGCGTCATCATGGTCACCACCCGTAAGGGAAAGACCGGCCAGACCCAGGTATCCTACGGCGGCTATGTAGGCCTGGAAAAGGTCTCCAACCAGCTCGACGTGATGAACGCGTCGGAACTAAGATCATTTCTTTCGAAAAACTCCCTCGCCTTCTCTCCCACGGACGATAAAGGCGCCAATACGAACTGGCAAAAGGTGATCGAGAGGAACTCTGCCACGTCCACCAATCACAACCTCGCCGTCAGCGGCGGCGGCCAGCATAGCAACTACATCGCCAGCCTCAACTACGCCAATAAACAAGGTATCCTCCAGGGAAGCTCGCTGCAACGCATCATCGGCCGGCTCGCGCTCGAGCAATACGCGCTCAACGATAAGCTGAAATTCGGCTTCAACGTCACCAACTCGGTGAGCAACTCCGACGATATCGCCTACCGCAATACCGTGCTGCTCCAATCGGCGCTGTATCTGCCCGTCAGCCCGATCAAAAATGCCGACGGAACCTATTTCGAGGACTTCACTCATACCGCGTACTATAACCCGGTGGCCATGATGAACCACAGCCAGCTGAACACGAAATACAACAATCTTGCGGCCAGCCTTTTCACCGAGGTTAGATTACCCTTTGGGCTCAAATATAATCTCAACCTCTCTTACCAGGACTATTCCAGCCTTCAAGGGGAATACCTCGACAGTTATTTTACTAATAACTACAGCGGCATGTACAACAATCCCGATCCCGGTCTTACGGGTCACGTCTTGCAGACCTTCGGTAAGAATGGCCAGGCCACCCGCTCTTCTTACAAGAATACGACCAAGGTCATCGAAAGCTTCCTCACCTGGGACCGCAGATTCGGCGACCACAGCATCAATGCGGTCATCGGCTATTCGTGGCAGGACCAGGTCACGGACGAAGGGTTTACCGTTACAACAGCCAACTTCCCCGTGAACAGCATCAGCTACAATAACCTTGCGCTGAGCAACCCTTACGGGATCACTAACTGGAACGTCAACTTCGGTTCCGACGGCATCTACTATAAGACGCGACTGATCTCGGATTTTGGTCGCGTCAATTATAACTACAAAGACAAATACCTGTTGCAAGGCTCTATCCGCCGGGATGGCAGCTCGGTATTCGGTACAGTCCACCAATGGGGTTACTTCCCGTCCGTGGGCGCCGCATGGCGGATCAGCCAGGAGAATTTTATGGAGACAAACAACCTGTTCAGCGATCTGAAGCTCAGGGCCAGCTACGGGATCACGGGGAACTCCTCGGGCTTCAGCGCCTATACCGCACAGTTCCTGTCCGGTAACAACGGCACCTTCTACTACGGCGCTTCCAACGTCGCCGCCTACGGTCCGATCCAGGCCTCGAACCCTGACCTGAGATGGGAAAAAACGGCTACTACCGACATCGGCCTCGACCTGGCCTTTATGCGGAACAAGCTGCAGTTGACGATCGACGCATACAACAAGAATACCACCGGCATGATCTACAACTATAAGGTCGACCCCATCCTGGTCCCCGCGGGTCGGATTACCGCCAACGGAGGCAGCATGAACAATAAAGGTGTCGAACTGGGCATTACTGCAAACCTCGTCAGCCGGGCCGACTTCAGTTGGACTTCCAGCCTGAACCTGGCTACCAATGTCAATAAGATCACCAGCCTGACCAATCCGCTCTTCGCCGGCGGGGACTCCATCCGCCTTTCCGATCCCGAAGGCGGTGGACAATCGGGTAGCACGCTGCAGATCCTCAAAGCGGGTAAGCCGCTGGGTGAATTCTTCTCTCCCCTATTCGCCGGCAAGAACCAGAACGGCGTCTCTCAATATGTCTCAGGAGTAGATACGATCACTACCTCGCCGCAGATCGGCCTCGACTATCACTACCTCGGCAACGCGCAACCGAAACTGTTGCTTGGCTGGGCGAACAAATTCCGTTATGGCCGCTTCGATCTGAATATCTTCCTGCGTGGGACCTTTGGCAACAAGATCTTCAACGCTACCCGCGCCGATCTTTTCCGCCCCACGACCGCTCAATACACCAATATCCTGAAAGACGTGGCCGGAGAATCCATGAATAACGCCAGGGCCTATGTCTATTCTTCCCGTTTCGTCGAAAGCGGTTCCTATCTGCGATTCGACAACGCGACGCTTGGCTACGAATTCAAGCCGTTCTCCCAGTATGTCAAATCGATCCGGCTGTATGCTTCGGTGAATAACCTGTTTGTTATAACCGGCTACAAAGGGGTCGATCCGGAGATCAACCAGGGCGGCATCTCACCGGGTGTAGACTACAATAACTTCTATCCCAAGACCCGCCAGTTCCTTTTTGGCCTCAACGCATCCTTCTAACACCCATCAAAATCATTATATGAAAAGATCATTCTTCTATATACTGTTATTGCTGACCGGCGGGGGCCTGATAACCTCCTGTCACAAGCTCAACGAGGCGATCACCTCGGAACTGACGCCTGGCGCCTTCCCATCGGATTCATCCCAATATCCTTCCGTCGTCGGGCCGCTGTATGTCGTACTCAGAGGCAACTATGCCGTCGAATATTTCTTCCAGCAAAGCTACAGCACCGACGAGGCGATCATGCCGGCACGCGGGGGAAACTGGTACGATGGCGCCCAGAACCAGCAGATGCATTATCATACCTGGAACAAGGACAACAACTACGTCAATACGAACTGGATCTGGTGCTCTACGATCATCGGCGTTGCGAATCAGACGCTCTCCATCCTGAAAACGGCCGCGGGAACCGATGCCGCCAAAAAGCCCTGGATCGCCGAGACTAAAATGGTCCGCGCCCTGGCTTACTATTGGATGATGGACAACTATGGAAGCGTACCCATAGATACGGCCTACGGCGACTTCACCCCGCATTCCAACGTAGATCGCGGCACGGTCTTCAACTTCATCGAGTCGGAGATCAAAGCAGCCTTGCCCGGTCTGAACACCTCGACGTCGTCCACCCAGTACGGCCGGCCCTCCCGGTACATGGCCTATGCCCTGCTCGCCAAAATGTATCTCAACGCCGAATACTATACCGGCGTCGCGCGATATAATGATTGTATCGCGGCCTGTGATAGCGTGATCAACTCCGGCCTGTATTCGCTGCAACCTATGAGTACCTATCTTTCGCAATTTGCTCCTACCAATGGTCCGCAGTGTTCGGAATTCATCTTCGCGATCCCTTATGATCCGGCGATGACCAGCACATTCGGCACAACCACCTGGCCCTTCCGCTGTGTAGACCTGCACTCCCGATACGATGTTCCCCGCAGCATGGGTAAGGTCCCCACCGGTGCGGGTTATGACTTCTTCAACCTGGCCGTTCCCACGGGTGGTCCCGCATCGACCTTATCCAGCTATTATGCCTATTTCGACGACCCGGGCGATATCCGTAATAAGCAATGGCTTACCGGTCCACAGTATAGACCCGATGGTGTCACGCCGATCATGGTGACTACCACTAAGAAAGGTTATGATTTCACCTATGCCGGTTCCGATGGCTCTGCATCTTACACCTACCAGGTGACCCTGTCGCCGGATATCACCCTGAGGCTTAGCGTGCCGCAATTCGACGTCGGCAACGATGAGATAGGTTGGAACATGGGTTATCGAAATATCAAGTTCTATCCCGACGCCTCATCCAGCAACCTGAATCAAAACAACGACATTCCTGTATTTCGCTATTCGGATATCCTGCTGATGAAATCAGAGGCCATCCTCCGCGGCGGCGCCGCTACCCAGGGCCAGACCGCCCTTTCTCTCGCCAACCAGCTGCGGGCACAGCGTACCACCAGCCCGGCCTGGACCAATATCACCCTCGATTCCATCTATAACGAAAGGATCAGGGAGTTCGCGTGGGAGGCCTGGCACCGGAACGATATGATCCGCTTTGGCAAGTTCGAAGGTTCCTGGGGCTTTAAAACAGATGCCGATCCAAATCACCGCATCTTCCCCATCCCGACTTCTGCACTTACCCTGAATCCGGCATTAAAACAAAATCCGGGTTATTAAGTACCTTGTGCCGGACCCGCGTAGGCGGGTCCGGCTTTTTTTACACCTATGCGCTATCTCCTCATCTTCCTCGCCTGCACGATCACTACGGCCAAAGCACAGCATCTCGACGCCGCCCGCGCCCTCATCACCCGCATCATCCCGCAACGGGCCGCGGACTTCTCCGTCGAACCGCTGACATCTACCGGCGAAGACGTCTTCGAAGTGCAATCCGCCAAAGGCAAGATCATCCTCCGCGGCAACAACGGCGTATCCATCGCCTCCGCCCTGTACTGCTACCTCACGGAATTCTGCCATTGCCAGATCACCTGGAACGGGACAAATCTCCATCTGCCCGAGAAGCTGCCCGCCGTTCCGAAAACCACACGCCGCCTTTCGCCCTGGCGCTACAGATATTATCTGAACTACTGCACATTCAATTATTCCATGAGCTGGTGGGACTGGGACCGCTGGCAAAAGGAGATCGATTGGATGGCGCTCCATGGCATCAACATGCCGCTGGCGATCACCGGCGAGGAATATACCTGGCGCCAGGTGTATCGCAAGATGGGTTTTACCGATGCTGAACTCAAGGATTTTTT
>DASZOW010000543.1:0-2280 GCA_035550615.1 Puia sp. | reverse complement strand
ATCCATCCGGCAAAAGGTTCTTCCTCAATCCCAGCCTGTCCAGCTTGTCCACCGAATAGCCCTGCACCGCCGCCTTTCCGTAAAGAGCCTTGAACCTTCCCGTGATATCCTTGCCGTTAAAATCATGACTGGCCGGCCCCTCGATCATTAGCTTGCCGCCACGGGAAACATAGGACTCCAGCCACCGGATCTCCTCCTCCTTTGCATATTGCGGGTACAGGTAAAGCACCGCATCGTACCGATGCCCGTTCAGCACCGGCCTTCCGTCCTTGCCCAGCTTAAGCCGGCCCTCCCCGATCAATGTCGACGGCACCAGCGCATTCAGATAGCCCGCATTCCATATCTCCTTCGCCTTCTCTTCGATACCCAGCCTGCCGTTGATGTCATACACACCCCTGTCCGCTTCATTGGGATACCAGTTCGCTAAAGCCTCCCTTCCGAATATCACCAGCAGCCGCACATCCGGCAGCGAAGGATTGAACTGGTTGAGCATCCTCGCGCAATGCTCCACCTTATTGATGCCCTCCACCGCCTCCCGGTCCCAGAGATCGCTCCGGTTGGGCCGTTTATCATTCAAGGCATGGTAATGCGTCCGAACCCCATAACGCAGATCCATCAACGCTTTGGAAATGACATGCGGTATCACGATATCATAATACTGGTTGTACATCGCATTCATCGGGTGCGCCATCGCCACCCCCATTTGCACCGGCAGCGACGTTTTCTCATCCGTCTGACCATACGCCCTCGGCACATCCCACCACGCAATGCCATTCGCCCAGATCTCGTCATTTACCAGGCTGTTGTGATAGGTATCGTGGATACCGCTGAATATCTTTTTGCCCCACACCTCCCGGCTCCGCCGGTATACCGCCTCCTCCACCCGCAAGGCCCCGCGACGCTCAAAATCCATATACACATTGATAGCCTTCATCCGGACCTCCGGCCTGCCGGCCGGCGCATACCGCGCATCGAACAACGTCTTCACGAGCGACATCCCCGATGCACGGCGAAATGCCGTATCCATCGCCTTCGAATACCAGCGCCCCCGGAACGCCTCCCCCTTCAATTCCACCTCACGGGCCACAAACTTATTGCCATACTCATCCAGGGCATACCCGTCGAAAGGCACATCCGAATATACCTGCATGGCATCCGTAAACCGCCGCACCTCGTCCGGCCCGAAATTGCTGCTCTGCGCACAATACTCCTGCGTCATGATACAAGCCGTCAGCCCCTTCACAGCCGCCCCGCCCCGTATCTTCACCTCCACCGTTCCCTTGTCCGGCATCACCGTCTCACAGCCCGGCGTAATATCCTTCAACGTGGCCGGATCATAAAACCCTTCCCCCGTCTTGCGAAAAGCATACACTTTGAACAACCCCGTCTTCAACAACCTGTCGGGGAATCGGATAAACTTCGCCTTCGCCGTATAGTCCGCATTGCCATTCCCGTCCAGCGCTACCTCCTGCTCCACGATCATCCGCTCCGACAGCTCCAACGGCACATTCCTGACAGCGCCCCATAGCTGCAACCCTATCTTCAGCCCGCGCCGGTGCGCCTCCGCCACGATCTTCCGGAACACCTCATGCGTCGTCGCATAATCGTAGAAATCCGCTCCTTCCCTCGCCGAAAGGAACAACAGCGTATACGGACAGTTGTCCGCCACAGAGTCAAGGTACTTCACCGCCCTGTCCCCCTGCAGCATCGACGGAGAGACAAACCAATATCCGATCTCGGGGTGATGCACATTCCTGAATGCATCCACATACTGAACTCTCTGCCCGCTGACTCCACAAAACCCCAGCCCCGCACACAATAGAAAAATTATTTTTTGCTTCATCGTTTAATCTACTTTTTGAATAAGTGCACCTTTGAACCCCGCCGCCGTCACCTTCTCCAGCTTCTCGTCCCTTACATTCCGGAACACCAGCGGACTCCGGTCATTGACCTTCCCGATCGTCAGCCCATCCAGATGCAGGCCCTGCACATCGTCACAAACCATCGCCGGCCGGAAATCCCGGGCCTTTGCACTTATCGTGACATTCCGCATCGTCAGCCCCGTGACATGCCGCACATAGAATGCCCAGGACGGCAGTTCCCCGAACATGGAAAATTCCGGATACTCCTTCGCCTGCTCCGGTACATCCTTCAGCCGGTACACAGGCAGGATCGCCAGCCCGTCATTGCCATGCCCCGGGTAGCTGATGGTTATATTCTCCAGCGTAACATCTTCCACGGGATGCCCCGGCAGCCCCGTGATCGAACAGGGGAAAGGGT
>DASZOW010000542.1:0-5845 GCA_035550615.1 Puia sp. | reverse complement strand
CCTCATACTCGTGGTCCTCGCCAGTGTGCGGGTAAGCGAAAACAAGATCTATCGCTATCCCTTTAATTTGCGTTTGATCAAATAGCGAGCCCGATCCCCTGCCAGGTCCTTAATATCAGAGCGACTTCTCCATCGTAAAATGCGGAATGGTGACTTCCAGGAATTCCTCGCCGCTAATATGATAGCCGAGCTTTTGATAGAACCCCGTCGCCGTTTTACGGGCATGCATACACAGTTTCTTGTATCCGAGATCACGGGCTATGTTTTCGGCAAAGATCATGAGGGCGCGCCCGATACCCTTCCCCTGCATATTGTTCGGAACGGCCATCTGACGAAGCCGAACCGTACCCGCATCCATCCGGGTGAGAAGACAACAGCCTAACAGCCTCTCATCTTCGAAGGCGCCCATGAGGATATCGTCTTTCTCCCGTTCCAGTTCTTCCTCGTTGAAGCATAGCCCAAGCGGCTTGCGCAATATTTCATTGCGCAGATTGACCATCTGCTGATATTCTTTGGTCCCGTGATCTATCATCCTAAGCGCCATGCTGTTGTTGTATTTTCAATGCGTTTGGCCGGTGGAGTGTCCGCCAGGGCCCGGCGGGCCGAAGTTATCCCAAATTACTAAATCCGGATCGCAAATATCGAGCAAATAAGGGAAAATATAGCAAAACGGCCCTGATCGCGGACTTTATAAAAGTCCAAAATAAAAAAGGCCAATTTTGTTCTGTAATCCGGAACCGTTATTTTTGCGGGCGTAACTAACAAAAATCTATCAAAATGTCAGACATCGCTACAAGAGTGAAGAAAATTATTGTAGATAAGCTCGGGGTGGAGGAAGCTGAGGTGACGAACGAGGCATCCTTTACAAATGATCTGGGTGCAGACTCTCTGGACACCGTCGAACTCATCATGGAATTCGAAAAGGAATTTAATATTTCCATTCCTGATGAGCAGGCCGAGACCATCACTACCGTAGGTCAGGCTATCGCTTACCTGGAAGAGCACGCTAAATAGAATGTCTGTCCTTACGGACAGCCGCTCGCGGCTTTTGAAAAAGTCCGTCTAACGGGCAAGCCGCACTCTAATAAACTAGTTCGATCCGCCTTTTTCAAGCAATTTGGCTTAGAAGGCGGATTTTATCCTTAAACAAATCGGGCCGCGAAAGCGGCCCGTCCACGCCCGAGCTTCGGCGAGAGGCGCGAGGCGCGAGCAAGGCGCCGCACCGCTGGTGCGGGCCTAAGTTCACCAGACGTTAGCCCTTGGCTGAGATCAGGACTAATTTCTTCTAAGGCAAGATCTCGGCGCAAAAAATCCTGGGGAAAACTCCGCTATGCAATTGAAAAGAGTTGTTGTTACGGGCATTGGCGCCCTCACACCCATCGGTAACAATACGCAAGAATACTGGAGCGGATTGCTGAATGGCGTTCCGGGTGCTGATGCTATCACCCTCTTTGACGCCACCAAGTTCAAGACCCGTTTTGCCTGTGAGCTCAAGGGCTTCGATCCTTTGCAGTACCTCGATAAGAAAGAGGCCCGTAAGGTGGACCGTTATACCCAGATCGCTGTAGCAGCCAGCGACGAGGCGGTCAAAGATGCCGGCATCGACAAGGAAAAGGTGAATCCCGACCGGGTGGGCGTTGTCTTCGCCAGCGGCATCGGCGGACTGATCAGCTTCCAGGACGAGGTCATCGGTTTTGCCAAGGGCGACGGAACTCCCCGCTTCAATCCCTTCTTTATCCCCAAGATGATCCTGGACATAGCCGCGGGTCATATCTCCATGCGGCATGGCTTTCGCGGGCCGAATTTTGCGGTAACCAGCGCCTGCGCCTCTTCGACCAACGCCATTATGGAAGCCTTTAACCTGGTGCGTCTCGGCATGGCCGATATCATCATCAGCGGCGGCAGCGAGGCGGTGATCAGCGAAGCGGGTGTCGGCGGGTTCAATGCGATGAAGGCGCTCAGCGAGCGGAACGACGATCCCCGGACCGCCAGCCGGCCCTACGATAAGGACCGGGATGGTTTCGTCATGGGGGAAGCCGCAGGGGTGCTGGTCCTGGAAGATCTGGAACATGCAAAGGCCCGGGGCGCAAAGATCTATTGCGAGATTATCGGCGCCGGCGCTACGGCGGATGCATATCACCTCACGGCTCCCCATCCCGAGGGACTCGGCGCAAAGAATGTGATGATGGCGGCGCTTGCCGACGCCAGGCTCAAACCGGAAGATATCGATTACATCAATACACACGGTACGTCTACGCCCCTGGGCGATACGGCGGAGATAAAGGCGATCATGGATGTGTTCGGGGAACGGGCATTTTCCGTCAACATCAGCAGCACGAAATCCATGACGGGACATTGTCTTGGCGCCGCCGGCGTCATCGAGGCGATAGCCTGTGTGATGAGCGTGGTGGAGAATAAGATCCCGCCGACGATCAACCATTTTACGGATGACGAGGAGCTGGACTCCCGGCTCAACTTCACTTTTTGGAAACCCCAGGAAAAGACGGTCCGGGCAGCGCTGAGCAATACATTTGGCTTCGGCGGGCACAATGCCTGTGTCATCGTGAAAAAATATGAGGCCTAGGCCGGCGGATTGCGGTTTTTTGCGGGCGGCGACCGGGCGATAGCCGAAAATGGCAACGAGTTACGCAATAGGCCACCAAAACAGGCTATCCTGCTCGTTGGGTCAAACAAATTTTTTATTGGGTGAAAAAAATTGTAGCTTGTTAAGGTGGGAATTCTGGAACGTATCATAAAGGGCGACGCTGCCGTCAACTCGTTCAAACAACAACTCCGAAACGTACTCGGCTTTACTCCGGGTAAGGCCGTCTTATATAGGACGGCCCTCACTCACCGCTCCGTGAAGGACGGCGCCGATGAAAACAACGAACGGCTCGAATATCTCGGCGACGCCATCCTAAGCGCCATCATTGCGGACTTTCTGTTCAAAAAATACCCCTATAAAGAGGAAGGCTTTCTGACCGAGATGCGCAGCAAGATGGTCAACCGCAACCAGCTCAACGAGATAGCCATCAAGATGGGGCTCAAAAAGATCAGCAACTTCAACAAGTTCGACAGCAGCCTGAAGATGAGCCAGATCTTCGGGAATACGCTGGAAGCCATCGTTGGCGCCATCTATCTCGACAAGGGATTCGATAAAACGCGGCAGTGGGTCATGGAGCGGGTGATCCAACCCTACCTTTTCCTCGACGACCTCGAAAACCTCGAGATCAACCATAAGAACAAACTCTACGGCTGGGCGAACCGGAATGGCAAGAACCTGGAATTCGAAACCCTCGACGAACGCGTCGAAGGCGGCCGCCGCCTCTTTACGGTCGGCGCCGTAGTGGACGGGGAACTGCTCTCCCAGGGCAAGGCCTATAATAAGAAGGATGCCAGTCAGATCGCCGCCCAACTAGCCCTCGACAAGCTGGGTCTCAACAAGATAGATTCCAATGAAGAAACGACCTGAGCCGGAGGCTGGGGGTGGAACGTTGCCGGCGGGACCGGTAGATGTACGGAAAGCCTATGAGCCGGCTGCCGGCCGGAGGCTTTGCCCCGTGTTGGCGGGAGATCCGCGGCGGGAATCGATGGACACGGTTTGGCGGGAGATCCGGGGCGGGCATGGCGGGCGACGCGCGCACATTATTTGAAAAATATCCGCCGGCCGCTTGCACATTTTTCGGTTTTGTTCTATTTTTATCGCCTGTACTCTATTCCTCGAAAACACGCTTATGTGGACCACGAGTCCACTTGTTTCCTGACAGCGTAGTGTCCCAATCATCCTCTTTAGTTTAAAACCATCCAATTTAACCTGGTAGACATACCTGGTTTAGCCGGTTCTTGTCCCCATCCATAAGACTACACCGGAAAACTGGAACGCCGTCGCCATCGCACGCACGCGCACGTACCTGGCTGAAAGCTTCGTAGCTGAGCTAAGCAATCCAACTATTTTATGGGGAATAGAATCCATTATTGACTATGGTTACCAGTGTAAACCACATTCAATTACCAATCTATTTCTGAACATGAAGAAGCTCTACTCTTTGACACTGTGCGCTATTTCCTCCTTTTTGACCTTGGCTGCCTCCGCTCAAACGACCTATACGGCGGTCCTGCCCGGCAACTGGCATAATGCGA
This sequence comes from Puia sp., assembly GCA_035550615.1. Lineage (GTDB taxonomy): Bacteria > Bacteroidota > Bacteroidia > Chitinophagales > Chitinophagaceae > Puia. The sequence goes on along the minus strand of DASZOW010000542.1, from coordinate 1,705 downwards.
GCACGACCGACCATGGTATCTGGCACGACGCGGAGCCACCTGCCAACTGCAGCAACTGTATCATCCAGCTCATGGGAGCAGGCATTGTCCATCTGAACGCCAGCGTGAACCTCTCCAACAACTCTTCCGTGGTCGTCGGTCCCGGCGTGACCCTCGTAGTCGACAACTCGGGCAAAAACACGTTCGCCACCGCCAACAACATCATCCTGTCCACCCAAACCAACAGCACGCTCCTCATCGAGGACAATACGGCTAGCCTGGATGCCAGCAGCGCAAGCGTCTATGACGGCGTCCTGACCTCTACCCCCGACGGCGCCAATACGGACTATCTCAAACAATACGGCACCAACGGGCTGTTCTTTATCAACGACCAGGAGATCAATTTTAACGCGTCTTCCTATGGCATAAGCGCCTTTGGCCCGAAGACATTCAACAGCAGCTCGGGTACCCTGCCGATCATCCTCGCCGGTTTCTCGGCAGCCGCTAACGATGGGCAAGTAGATCTGAGCTGGTCCACGGCCCTGGAATCGAATTCGGATCATTTCGCCGTGCAACGCAGCAACAACGCGGGGGCCGACTGGACAACAATCGGCGCCGTGGGCGCCGCAGGCAATTCGAACGCCATGTTGAATTACTCCTATACGGACGGCAAACCTGGCCAGGGTACGGCGGAATACCGCCTGGAACTTATCGACAAGGATGGCAAATATTCCTACTCCGACGTCAAAAGCATACGCATCGGCATCGTGACCGCGGTAAACTTATATCCCAACCCTGCCCACGACTATGTAAACGTGACGCTTGGGGACAATGCGGGCGAACCGGTGCTGATCCGTCTTTTCAACCAGGCCGGTCAGGTCCTCATCGAAAAGAATGTTACCAACGCCGGCGGAACAACGGTTCCTCTCGCGGTGAGCAGCTATCCTGAAGGCAATTATATCATCGTGGTATCCGCCGCCGATGGTTCCCGCCAGGTAAATAAGCTGGTCATTACCAAATAGGCTGACACTCTTATAACAATACACAGGGTCAACCGCCTCCACTCCCGGGGGCGGTTTTTTTTGGCGAAGGGCGGCTACGGCGATTTCCCGGGCGATTTTTTGGGGTTTCGGCGGACATCCCAAGCAAATTGGCACAATAAGTGTGGGGTGCCGGCTTTCTTGACTTTTTTTCCCAATCTGGGGTAAGTATTACCCTTATTTTCCCAATTTGGGCGGGAAAAATGCTTTGGGAGGCATCATTTCGTCGTAGTATTGCTGCCGGATACGCAAAATAAACGATGCGTATCGTGAGTTTAATAGGCAACTAAAATCCAATTATCCGTCCAATGGGAAACTGTCATCTCTCGATCCTGTTAAAAGTGGGCCTGGCGCTGTGCATAGGGATGATCCTACATCAATCTATAAACGCACAATGCTCGAACAACCTGTCTACCCATACGTACGACACTTCTTTATCGAGCAATGGATTCGGTCAGTTCACGATCTCGGTACCGCAATGGAACCCGGATTCGGGTACCCTAATATCGGTGAAGATCGCCGCTACCGTGTCTTCACAGTATGGATTTAAGCTCACCAACGCTGATAATCAGCCCGCTACTTATAGCCTGACCCTCGGACAGGATGACCAGATCACGGGCACAGCGCTTTCGGCACCGGTTAGCTCCTCGATGTCGCAGTTTATGAACACTTACCCGCTTTCTCCC
>DASZOW010000541.1:0-10852 GCA_035550615.1 Puia sp. | reverse complement strand
GGGTTTCCGGCCATGAGCTCATATTTCATCGCCATATATTCCTGTAACCGGCTGTCGTTGAATTGTTTGATTCGTTCGGGGATAGTCAAGCGGAATCTTTTCAGAAAGATAAGTAATATTCAGGAATTCCTATCTTGCACCCATGCAAGCATTTATCAGCAGGAAAACATGGGTTTGGACTCTCGCCATCTGGATCGGACTAACCGCCGGCTGCCGCCAGCCGGAACCCGCGGAGTACTATGGGTTCCAGGACCTGCAGATCATCCAGGCGCCGGGCGCACAGCCTACGCTCGCTACGGTCGTCAAGCTCTATAACCCCAATCCTTATCCTTTGCAGCTTCGGCGGGCGGAAGTAGACGTAGCGATCAATGGTAAACATGCCGGCCACTCCCTGCTGGATTCTACGATCTATATTCCGAAACGGGATACTTTTTATGTGCCCGTGTCGATGCAGGTCGACCTGCAGGCTATCCTCAGCAATGCCTTGCAGGCGTTTCTCTCCAAACAGGCGACCATTACCCTCGACGGCCGGATCAAAGTAAAAAAGGGAATGCTCATCTTTAACCGGCCTTTTCACTATGAGACCAGGGAGGATATCCAACAGCTTTTGCAAAATAGCATGGGACTATGAGCACGATCCGCCGGCAAAGCATCCTATCCTCTAGCATAGTATACATCGGTTTTGCACTGGGAGGACTCAATACCTTTTTGTATGCCAAGGGTTTCAAGGTCTCCGAGTACGGCTTGGTCAGCGGGATGTTCGTCGCTATCGGCAATATTATTTTTTATTTTGCTAATTTGGGCATGCCGGCCTTTATCGGCAAATTTTATCCTTATTACGCGGATCACTTGTCCCCACGGAGGAACGACATGATGGGTTTGTCGCTGGTGGTCACCCTGATTGGCTTTGTAGTGGCCATCGGTCTGGGTATCCTTATCAAACCGGTGATCTTCTGGGCTTATGCGGCCCACTCCGCCGAAGTGGTCCGTTATTTTTACTGGATATTCCCCTTTGGGCTGGGCCTGACGCTTTATTCATTGTTCGAGGCATATGCATGGCAGTTGAAAGAATCCGTGTTTACCAATTTTCTGAAGGAATTGCAATTCCGGCTGACCACTTTCGTGCTCATCGTATTGATGTTGGCGGGTGTCCTTGGAAGCTTCGATACTTTTATCAAAATCTATGCCTTCAGCTATCTTTTTATTGCCATCATTCTCTGGCTATACCTGGCAAAAAAAGGCTTGATCCACTTGGTTTTCTTGCCAAGCCGGGTGACCAGGCGACTCTTCCCGAGGATTATTCCGCTGATCGGTTTTGCCTGGTTCGGGCTGCTGCTGTTCAACGTGAGCCTTTTCTTCGGGCAGATCGTGATTGGCGCCGTGGTGCCGGGCGGGCTGACGATCGTCGGTGTTTACACCCTGGCCCTATTTATCGGCAGTTTGATCCAAGCTCCCCAGCGGGCGTTAAACGCCGCTTCCGTAGGGCCTTTGGCGCAGGCCTGGAAAGACAAAGACTTTGGCAAGATACAACGCATCTATCAGCGGTCGTCCATCAATCAGCTTATTTTCTCTTTGGGAATGTTTACGCTGATCTGGTTGAATTTTACCGACGGAATACTGACCTTCCATCTCAATGACCAATACCTGGCTGCCCGGTATGTCTTTCTGTTTGTCGGCCTTTACCGAATCGTCGATATGGGTACCGGTCTCAACACCCAGATCATTCTCACCTCGGTCTATTGGCGTTTCGACTTTATCACAGGTATGATCCTCATGGTGCTGACCCTGCCGTTGAATTATATATTGGCCGTCAAGATTGGTGCCGTCGGAGTGGCCATCGCGGATCTGGTCTCGTTTTCCTTTTACAATGTCATCCGCTTTTTTTTCTTATACCGGAAATTCGGCCTGCAGCCGTTTTCAGCAAAAACGCTATATGTGCTGGTCATTGCAGCGCTGGCATATCTAATCTGTCATCCGCTGTTCCAACATTTTCATGGGCTTGTATGGATCGTTCTGCGTTCCATGACCTATGTGATGCTGATGGGAGCCGGCGTGATCTGGTTTCGATTATCGGAAGAGGTTGTTCCCGTGTGGAATACGCTTAAGAAACGAGCGCAAAAATTTATGGGCCGCCACTAACACATAGGTGTTCTACCAATGCCAATACCCTCCAATGGCTCGAAAGAATCCTGATCACGGCAGCAAGTTATGTGGGGCTTGCAGCCACGGACTGGTTATCAACGATAAATTGGCTGACAGTAAGAAAATGGGGGCGTCCAATTAGTTGCAAAAAATATACTATTTTCTAACCTGCCGGATTATGCCGCAGGGTTTTATCGTACCTTTGCGGGCCTCAAGATGCCGTAGGCATCCTGGTCCGAAGGACAATCATCTATGAAGTATCATAACGAGATCATCAAACGCAAGACGTTTGCCATCATATCCCACCCCGATGCGGGTAAAACGACCTTAACCGAAAAGTTCCTGCTTTTCGGTGGCGCCATCCAGACCGCGGGCGCCGTCAAAAGCAACAAGATCAAGAAACATGCGACCAGCGATTTCATGGAAATCGAGCGGCAGCGCGGTATCTCGGTAGCCACCTCCGTGATGAGCTTTGAATACCGCGGCGTGCTGATCAACCTGCTCGACACTCCGGGTCACAAAGATTTTGCCGAAGACACCTATCGCACCCTGACGGCGGTGGACAGCGTCATCCTCGTCATCGACAGCGTCAATGGCGTCGAGGCGCAGACCCGCAGGCTCATGGAGGTCTGCCGGATGCGCGATACCCCCGTGATCGTATTCATCAATAAGATGGACCGGGACGGGAAAAACCGGTTCGACCTGCTGGAAGAGATTGAAAAAGAGCTGAACATCCAACTCCATCCCATGACCTGGCCGATCAACAGCGGTAAAGATTTCAAAGGGGTGTATAACCTCTACGATAAGAACCTGGTGCTGTTCACGGCCAATACAAAGGCCGCCGACGAAGACACGCTCCGCATCGACAATCTCGACGAAGGTCTGCTGGACGAACGGCTCGGCGAAAAAGATGCGGCCATCCTCCGCGAAGACGTCGAACTCGTAGACGGGGTACATGGCCAGCTGAATGTCGGGGATTATCTGGCCGGAAAGGTCGCCCCGGTATTCTTCGGCAGCGCTATCAACAACTTCGGCGTCCGCGAAATGCTGGATACCTTTATCCGCATCGCGCCTCCTCCCCGCGGCCGCCAGACCTCCACCCGTGAGCTGGATGCCGAAGAAGATAAATTCAGCGGGTTCATCTTCAAGATCCACGCCAACCTGGACCCCAAACACCGGGATCGGATCGCATTCCTGCGCGTATGCAGCGGCCGGTTCGAACGTAACAAATACTTCCATCATGTGCGGCTGGACAAAGACGTGCGTTTCAGCAACCCTTATACTTTTCTGGCACGCGACAAGGATGTCATCGAGGAGGCCTTCCCCGGCGACGTGGTAGGGCTTTTCGACACCGGCAATTTCAAGATCGGCGATACGCTCACGGAAGGCGAGGACTTCTATTTCACCGGCATACCCAGCTTCTCGCCCGAGATCTTCAAGGAGGTGGTCAACAAAGATCCGATGAAGACCAAACAGCTGGAGAAAGGCTTGCTGCAACTCACCGACGAAGGCGTAGCCCAGCTCTTTACCCAGTACGGCGGTAACAAAAAGATCATCGGCTGCGTCGGAGAATTACAATTCGAAGTGATCCAGTACCGGCTGCTGCATGAATATGGCGCCTCTGTGCAATTCAACGCCCTGCCGTTCTACAAAGCCTGCTGGCTCACGAGCAACGACCCCCGTAAGCTGGAAGATTTCACCCGGTTCAAACATGCTAATATAGCCGAAGACAAGGACGGGTTCCTGGTTTATCTCGCCCAGAGCGAATGGTTCCTAAATACGGAGCGGACCAACAACCCCGACATCGAGTTTCATTTTACCTCGGAGATACATAAGTAGCCGGGTCAGGGCAACGAAACGCCGGTGTAATTGAAAGGAGTGATCTTCTTTAGCTCCTTTTTTACAGAGGCCGATACGCTTAGCCCGTCTATAAACGCATGGATCGACTGCTTGCTGATGCCGCCCTTTCCCCTTGTCAGCTCTTTTAGCGCCTCGTATGGCTTGGGATAGTTCTCGCGCCGGAGCACGGTCTGGATGGCCTCGGCAACAACGGCCCAGTTGTTCTCCAGGTCCTGTACGAGCTTTTCCTTATTGAGTACGAGCTTGTCGAGCCCTTTTTCGATGGATTTCAGCGCGAGGATCGTATGCGCCAGGGGAACGCCGATATTGCGTAATACCGTCGAGTCCGTAAGATCGCGTTGCAGCCGCGACACGGGCAGCTTGGAGGCGAAATGCTCGAACAGCGCATTGGCGATGCCCAGGTTGCCCTCCGCATTCTCGAAGTCGATGGGATTTACCTTATGCGGCATGGCGGAAGAGCCGATTTCGCCTTTCCTGGTCTTTTGCTTGAAGTAGTCCATGGACACATAGGTCCAGATATCACGGCACAGATCGATGAGGATCGTATTAATGCGCTTCATGGCATCGAAATGCGCCGCCAGGTTATCGTAGTGTTCGATCTGCGTGGTATACTGTTGCCGTTGAAGCCCCAGCGTGCCTTCCACGAACTCATTGGCCAGCTTAACCCAGTCCTTATTGGGAAAGGCTACATGGTGCGCGTTGAAATTTCCCGTGGCGCCGCCAAATTTCGCAGAGAATGGCACCTGTATCAGCAGCTCTACCTGATCTTCCAAACGCTCGATAAAGACCAGTACCTCTTTCCCCAGGCGGGTAGGACTTGCCGGTTGGCCATGCGTACGCGCAAGCATCGGAATGTCTTTCCAGTCACGCGCAAGCACTTCCAATTGCCGTTTGAGATTCAGCAAAGCTGGAAGATATTCGAATTCAACGGCATGTTTCCAAAGCAAAGGGATCGCCGTATTATTGATATCCTGTGAGGTCAATCCAAAATGGATCCATTCATCCGGCGTCGGCTGGTCCGAAGCTTGTTGGACAAGTCGGGCCTTTAGGAAATATTCCACTGCCTTGACGTCGTGATTTGTCGCTTTCTCGGTTTCTTTGATCCATAGCGCATCCTCGAGGCTGAACTGTTCGGCCGCTTCCTGTAGCTTTTTCCTGTTCGCTGCGCCTAATGGAAAGAAACGTTTCCTGGCCAGGAACAGAAAATATTCCACTTCCACCAATACCCGGTATCGGATCAGGGCATATTCGGAAAAATAATCATCCAGATGTTCCAACTGGTGACGATATCGGCCGTCGATCGGTGAAATGGCTGTAAGTGCGTTTAATTGCATAAATTGCGCCAAAATTAATGCAAAGGAATTGGATCAAAAAATACGAGTAGGAGCCGTCAGCTATTTGAATACCAAGCCACTACTTTATGGAATCGAAAGATCCCCGGTTCGGAAGGAAATAGAGTTGATCATTGATTACCCGTCGAGCATAGCTTCCATGCTGTTGAAGAATGAAATCGATATCGGCCTGGTGCCGGTCGCCATCATTCCATATATGAAAGAATATTATATTAACGGGAATCATTGTATCGCTAGTAATGGCAACGTCGCCTCGGTGTGCCTGTTTTGCGAACAGCCTAGCGAACACATCGAAAAAGTATTGCTGGATTACCAAAGCCGGACCTCCGTACAACTTGCCCGGGTTCTCCTGAAAGAGTATTGGAAGATCGAACCGGAACTGGTCGACGCCGGCAAAGATTTCCGGGACCATATCAGGGGCACGACGGCAGGCGTGGTTATCGGAGACCGGGCCCTGGAACAAAGAAAGATCTCGCCCTACGTATACGATCTTGCCGAAGCCTGGAAAAATTTGACAGGCCTGCCTTTTGTGTTTGCGGCATGGATCAGCAACAAGCGTCTGGACCCGGCCTTTATTCAGGCTTTCGATGAGGGTAATCGGCAAGGCCTCCTGCAGATCGATGAGGTAGTTGCGGAAAATCCTTATCCGATGTTCAATTTGCAGGATTATTTTCGAAAACATCTCGATTATCGCCTGGACGATCAAAAAAGAAAAGGATTGGAAAGATTTTTGAAGTATCTGGCGGAAATTCAACTAGTTTTGAATCCGTCTGAATAAACCGGCATGAAAGTAGTCATTTTTGCAGGAGGCCTTGGCACACGCATCGCAGAGGAGACCGAGGCGCGTCCGAAACCGATGGTCGAGATCGGCGGAAAACCGATCCTATGGCATATCATGAAGATATACAGCCATTATGGGTTCAACGAGTTCATCATCTGTCTCGGATACAAGGGGTACCTGATCAAAGAGTATTTCATGCACTATTATCTGCATAATTCCGATATCACCATCGAAGTTGAGACCAACAAAGTGGATGTGCATAGTACCAATACCGATCCTTTTACTGTCACGCTCGTAGATACCGGCCTCGCCACCAAAACTGCGGGTCGCCTTAAGAAGGTGCAGCGATATATAGGAAACGAGGATTTTATGCTTACGTATGGCGATGGTGTGGCGGATATCGATGTGAATGCATTGCTGCGCTTCCATCGTGCGCACGGGAAGATAGGAACAGTCACAGCGGTCCAGCCAGAGGCCAGGTTCGGAGGCATGGATATCGGACAGAATGGTTTGGTAAACAAATTCAAGGAAAAGCCCCGGGGCGATGGCAAATGGGTCAACGGCGGATTCTTCGTCCTGAAGCCAGCCGTATTCGATTACCTCGAAGATGATTCAAACGAGACCATGTGGGAAGACAAGCCGATGGAAGACCTCACGAAGGCCGGCCAGTTGGCGGCATACAAACATCTGGGATTCTGGAAACCCATGGATGCTATGCGGGATAAGCTGGAATTGGAGTCATTATGGCAAAAGGATCAAGCGAAATGGAAAGTATGGTAACATTGGCCGGGCTTCAGGAATATTATCGGGGAAGCAGGGTCTTTATCACCGGGCACACAGGTTTCAAAGGGGCATGGCTGATGGCCTGTCTGCATTTAGCCGGCGCAACCATAAAAGGATACGCGCTGGAAGACGAGCATGAAGAGGGAATTTTCCGCATCCTTAGCCCTCTGTCCGGCGTCGATTGCTGCATAGCCGATATCCGCGACAAAGTGCGTCTGAAGAACGAATTGCTGGCCTTTCAGCCTGATTATGTTTTCCATTTGGCGGCGCAACCTTTGGTTCGTCGATCATATGAGATACCCGCCGACACCTTCGAGATCAATGTAGCCGGAACCGCCAGCCTGCTGGAGGCCGTGAACCAGGTAGAAAAGCAATGCGTAGTACTCGTCGTCACCACCGACAAGGTTTACGAGAATAAGGAGACCGGCGCTCTATACCGTGAAGAAGACCCGCTTGGTGGACATGATCCCTATAGCACAAGCAAAGCATGCGCCGAACTGGTAGTAGACAGTTTTCGAAAGTCCTTTTTCAATGCGGCGGTACAAGCAGGCTTCGGTTATCAAAGGGCGGTAGCCAGCGCGCGGGCGGGAAACGTCATCGGTGGTGGCGACTGGAGCCAGGATCGGATCATTCCGGATATTGTCAGGGCGTTGCAGACCGGCGAGAAGGTGCAGGTTCGGAATCCGGGTTCCGTGCGCCCCTGGCAACATGTCCTGGAGCCTGTCTGCGGCTATCTGCAGTTGGCCGGTCGGTTATATCGTGCTCCGGAGACCTATGCCAAAAGCTATAATTTCGGTCCATTGCCCGAAGACCATCTGATGGTCAGAGAACTTGTGGATATCGCCATCGGGCGATGGGGCAGCGGTAACTGGAAAGACGTCTCCGCACCCTATGCCCCCCATGAGGCCGGGGTGCTTAAGTTGGATGTCTCCAGGGCTCGGAAAGAATTGGGCTGGATTCCCCGCCTTGACGCCCGTGAGGCCATCCAATGGACAATAGACTGGTATCGCCAGAAACGTACCGGGCGGGCAGCGTTCACTTTTGAACAAATAAAATCTTATCTTTCCCGATGATTTTTTCTGCGTCACCGCTGGCAGGTGCATACTTAATCGACCTCGAACCTTTTAGCGACGAAAGGGGCTGGTTTGCGCGGTTCTATTGCAAGTCCGAATTTGCACAGATCGGCCATGCAGCAGAATGGGTGCAGCTTAATCATTCCGTAACCTACCGGACCGGTACGCTGAGAGGAATGCATTTTCAGTATCCTCCGCACGGTGAGATAAAGATGGTGCGGTGCATCGCCGGCGCAATCTATGATGTCATAGTCGATATCCGGGCCGGCTCACCTACATTTCTCAAATGGTTCGGAGTGGAGCTGTCCGCGGCCAACAACAGGATGCTCTATATTCCTAAAGGCTTCGCACATGGGTTCCAGACACTTGCGGACAATACGGCTTTGATTTATCATCATACGGAATTCTATACCCCGGGATCCGAGGGGGGACTGCACTACCAGGACCCGGCTTTGGCCATACAGTGGCCGCTGCAAGTAAGCATACTCTCGGCCAGAGACGCGGAACATTCCCCGGTAGACAACAATTTCAAAGGAATCTGACTATGTATTGTAGATTTTGTAAGACTGAGCTCACGCACGTTTTTATCGATCTCGGGAATGCACCCGCATCGAACTCCTTCCTGGGCAGGGAACAGCTTAACGAGCCGGAAATCTTTTATCCATTGAAGGTATTTACCTGTCCCTCCTGTTTCCTTGTACAGGTGGACGAATACAAGAAATCGACGACTATTTTCGACAACCAATATGTATATTTCTCATCCTTCTCCACGAGCTGGCTGGAACACAGCCGGAAATATACGGAACAAATGACGACGCGTTTTGGTTTTGACAACCAGTCGCTGGTTGTCGAGCTGGCATCCAATGACGGCTATCTACTGCAGTACTTCAAACAGGCCGGCATACCCGTTCTCGGCATCGAACCGACTGCAAATACCGCAAGGGTCGCCATCGGCAAAGGAATCGATACGGTAGTGGATTTCTTCGGCACCGCTCTGGCCAAACGGCTCGCGGCAGAAAACAAAAAGGCCGATCTTCTCCTGGGCAACAATGTCCTTGCTCATGTTCCTGATATAGTGGACTTTGTCGGCGGCATGAAAATACTGCTGAAAGAGCATGGGGTCATAACCATGGAATTCCCTCATCTGATGCAGATGATCGATAACAACCAGTTCGATACGATTTATCACGAACACTTTTCATATCTCTCCTTTTATACGGCCGGACTGATATTTCGTTCACAGGGTTTAGAGATGTTCGACGTGGAAGAACTCTCTACGCATGGCGGCTCACTGCGCATATACGCCAAACATGCCGAAGATCGGACCAAGGCCATCTCTCCGCGCGTTGCCGCTTTATTAGAAAAAGAATCCTCCAGGGGAATGCAGGCGCTGCCTTATTATGATCATTTTCAGCAAAAGGCCCTGGAGACGAAATATGCGTTTTTAAACTTCCTCATTCAGCAGAGAACAGCCGGAAGAAAAGTTGCCGCCTATGGAGCAGCTGCAAAGGGCAACACCCTCCTTAACTATTGTGGCATCAAAAGCGATCTTCTGGAATTTGTGGCGGACGCGAACCCGCACAAGCAAGGAAAATGGCTTCCTGCGAGTCATATTCCCGTCGTAACTGAATCCTACCTGAGATCGCAAAAGCCGGATTTCGTCGTTATCCTGCCTTGGAACCTTCGCGATGAAATAACTGCACAACTCCATTGTATCACAGAATGGGGAGGCAGGTTCGTTATCCCGGTCCCTCACCTGCAAATCATTTAATGCGATCATGAGAATACTAGTCACCGGTGCCACAGGCTTTATAGGTCGGTATGCGATTGCCGAACTGCTTCGCGCTGGACACAAGGTAGTTGCGTCATCGGCAGTGCCTGAAAAAGCTGCATCGATGACTTGGTACAACGAGGTCGACTATATCCCCCTGAATCTGGCGAGATTGGATGAAACGGTTGACTATTACCAATATTTCGGCCGTCCCGATTCGCTTCTTCATCTCGCCTGGGAAGGACTCCCGAATTACAAAGAGGCATTTCATCTGGAGAGCAACTATCCGCGTCATGCCGTCTTTCTGGACAATATGCTGCGGCATGGCCTTGCGGACCTTACTGTCAGCGGCACCTGTCTCGAATACGGTATGCAGGAAGGCGCCTTGCGCGAAGACCTCCCGTCGATGCCGGCAACGCCATACGCAATGGCAAAGGATATGCTCAGGCGCCATTTGCAGGCGCAGAACACTATCCGGACCTTTGGATTCCGTTGGCTTCGGCTATTTTATATGTACGGCGGCGGACAAAACCCAAAATCGCTATTTTCGCAGCTGGACAGAGCGCTGGAAGAGAATGCGGCATCATTCAACATGAGCGGGGGCGAACAGGTGAGGGACTTTCTGCCGGTAGAAAAAATGGCGGAATATATTGCACGGGTCGCCACCCGCCAGGACATAACCGGGATCATAAATGTCTGCAGCGGCCGGCCGGTAACCGTCAAAGCGCTGGTCGAAACCTATCTGCGGCAAAAAGGCCGTAGCCTGACGCTCAATCTGGGATATTATCCATATCCGGAATATGAGCCAATGCATTTTTGGGGCGACGACAGCAAACTGCGATCCATTGTTTAATGAAAAAAAGGACCGCCATAAAAGGTCTTTCGGGTGTCGTGATCCTGTATTGTCCCGACGGAACAGTCCGTGACAATATCCGTACGTATTCGGATATTCTGGAAAAACTCTGGGTAATCGATAATACGGAAGGAGACAGGCAGGATATGGCAGCCTGGTTCGCAGACCGGGAAAACATTGAAATCATCCAGGACGGCATCAACGCGGGCATCGGTGCCAGGATCAATACGGCGATCA
>DASZOW010000540.1:0-7336 GCA_035550615.1 Puia sp. | reverse complement strand
AATAATTTAAATTATGAACAAGCATCACTACGTTGTAATCATGGCTGGAGGTATCGGCAGCCGCTTCTGGCCGATGAGCCGTCAGGATTATCCAAAACAGTTCCTCGACATTTTGAATACCGGCAGAACCCTTATCCAATGGACATTCGACCGGTTCTGCTCTTTTATCCCGAAAGAAAATATCTTCGTCGTCACGTCCCAGGAATACGCAGAGATCGTACACGAACAGCTGCCCCAGCTGCCTGTGGCGAACATCCTCGGCGAACCGTCCCGGAAAAATACCGCACCGTGCATCGCCTATATCTCCTTTAAGCTACAGCAGCTGGACCCCAAGGCCTCGCTCATCGTGGCGCCGTCCGATCACCTGATCCTGGACCAAACGGCCTTCGTAAAGGTTTGTCTGGAAGCCCTCAGCTTTGTCAACAAACACAATGCCTTCATCACCCTGGGTATAAAACCTACCTATCCCAACACCGGATATGGCTATATCCAGTACGAGCAGCACTCCGTGTCCGACAATGTGTACAAGGTCAAGACGTTTACGGAAAAGCCCAACCTCGAGCTCGCCAAGACCTTCCTTGCCAGCGGCGATTTTCTCTGGAACGCCGGCATCTTTGTCTGGCAGGTAAAGAACATCATCCAGGCCTTCGAGAGATACCTGCCCGAAATGTATGATGTCTTCGCCGCGGAAAAAGAAAAGTTCAACACCGGGCAGGAAAAGTCAGCCTTGCAGACTATCTATCCGCTTTGCACCAATATCTCCATCGATTTCGGTATCATGGAGAAGGCCGATAATGTTTACCTGATCCCCTCCTCCTTCGGCTGGAGCGATCTCGGCACCTGGAACAGCGCCTATGAGAACCTGGAGAAAGACTACCTGGAAAATGCCGTCGCCGGCGACAATGTCATCGTCATCGATGCCAGCAGATGCATGGTGCATGCTCCCAATGAGAAGCTGGTAGTCCTGCAGGGGCTCGATAAGTTCATCGTCGTTGATACTCCGGATGTGCTGCTGATCTGTCACCGGGAAAAAGAGCAGGAGATCAAAGAATATGTCGCCGAAGTAAAACGGAACAAAGGAGATCAGTATCTTTAGGGACATCTCGCGTGTAAAATATGTCTCCCTATCCGCTTCATACGATCCTGTTTTTGGATATCGAAACCGTCTCGCAGTATTCGGAATTTAAGGAAGTTCCTGAAGAATGGCAGGAGCTATGGCGTCATAAGGCGGAGAGCCTGATCCGTGACAAGGCGCCGGTAACGCCGGAAGAGGTCTATGGGCGGGCGGCGATCTATGCGGAGTTCGGCAAGATCATCTGCATCAGCTGCGGAGTGCTCTCGGGACCGCCCGCCGACCGCAAGCTGTCCATCAAATCCTTTTCCGGCAGCGATGAAAAAGAGGTGCTGCTGCAATTCTACGAGCTGCTGCACAAATGGGGATCGGAAGGACAAAAATATCTCTGCGCCCACAACGGCAAAGACTTCGACTTTCCCTATCTCTGCCGGCGCATGATCATCCATGGCATCAAGATACCTTCCGTCCTGAACCTCTCCGGCAAGAAACCCTGGGAAGTGCCGCATATCGATACCATGGACATGTGGAAGTTCGGCGAATACAAACATTTCATCTCGCTGAACCTCCTGGCTCATACGCTGGGGATACCGACGCCAAAAGACGATATCGACGGCAGCCAGGTCGGCGAGATCTATTGGAACCAGGGCGATCTTCCCCGCATCGTTACCTATTGCCAGAAGGACGTCGTCACCGTAGCCCAGGTCTATCTGCGTATCCATGGCGAGACCCAGGTCCACCCGGAAAATATCTGCATCAAATAATCCCACTATGGCCACTCCCGCGCTTATCAGTAAACTTCCCCAGATCGGCACGACCATCTTTACCGTTATGAGCTCGCTGGCCGCGGAAGTGGGAGCCGTTAATCTGGGACAGGGCTTTCCCGACTTTCAGATGAGTCAGAAACTGGTATCGCTCGTGGACAAGGCCATGCAAGATGGCTATAACCAATATGCGCATATGAACGGAGTGGCGCAGCTGCGGGAAGTACTGGCGGAGAAGATCGCCGGTCTGTATGGCACGGCTGTCAGCCCGGATACCCAGATAACCATCACCCCCGGCGGGACATACGCCATCTATACCGCGCTGACCACCATCCTGCGCCCGGGCGACGAAGTGATCGTATTCGAACCCGCCTATGACAGCTATATCCCGAATATCGGGATCAACGGCGCCGTCCCTGTCCGGATCGATCTCCAATTTCCGGATTATCGCATCAACTGGGACCTGGTAAGAAAAAAGATCACGAAGAAAACCCGGATGATCCTCCTCAACACACCTCACAATCCCACGGGCGCGGTGCTAAGACCGGAGGACATGGAACAGCTGCGGTCGATCGTCAAGGGTACGGAGATCTTTATCCACTCGGACGAGGTCTATGAGCATCTGATCTTCGACGGACTGCCGCATTGCTCTATTCTTCGCTACCCGGATCTGCTGGAACGCAGCTTCGTATCCTTCTCCTTTGGTAAAATATATCACTGCACCGGCTGGAAACTGGGATACAGCGTCTCATCGCCCGCCTTGATGAAGGAATTCCGGAAAGTACATCAGTTCAACTGTTTTAGCTGTCATACGCCTTCCCAGGTAGCGCTGGCAGCCTATCTGCAGGACAAAGACACATACCTGTCCCTAAGCGCCTTTATCCAGAAAAAACGCGATCATTTCGCCCGGCTCATGCAGGCGACGAAATTTACCCCCCTGCCCTCTTACGGCAGCTATTTTCAGCTCTACCGATATCACCGGATCAGCGACGAACCGGATAAGGACTTTTGTATCCGCATCACCAAAGAATATGGAGTGGCCCCGATACCTGTGAGCGCCTTTTACCAATCCGGTAAAGACGACCGTGTCGTGCGCTTCTGTTTTGCAAAAAAAGAAGAGACGCTGGAAAAAGCCGCTGAGCGATTAGTGAAAATTTAAACATCAGGAACATGGAGATAAATACACTCGTTTTCGACCTCGGCGGCGTGCTGATAGACTGGAACCCCGAATATCTGTATAATAAGATCTTCCCGAATGACGAGGAGAGGCGGTGGTTCCTTTCTACCGTCTGCACGCTGGACTGGAACGAGCAGCAGGACGAAGGCAGAAGCCTGCAGGAAGGAACGGAAATACTGATAAAAAGATTTCCCGCACACGAGGCATCGATCCGGGCCTATTATGGCCGCTGGAAGGAGATGCTGGGCGGGCCCATTCATGAGACGGTGGAGATCTTCCGGGAACTGAAATTTCACACGAATATTAAACTCTATGCGTTGACCAACTGGAGCGCCGAAACCTTTCCCGTAGCGCTCGAGCTCTATGATTTTCTCCATTGGTTCGATGGCCGGCTCGTTTCCGGTGAGGAGAAGATGCGTAAACCGTTTCCCGAGATCTACAAGCTGTTGATCAAGCGGTTCGATATCGACCCCAGGCACTCCATCTATGTGGATGACAATATCCGCAACGTCGTACCTGCACGGGACCTCGGCTTTACGGGCATTCATTTCCGGACGCCGGAACTCTTCAGGGAAGAGCTCGAAGCATTAAAGGTGTTGTAGTTACTTCAGCAGCTGAAAGAAAATAAGACTCATTACATAGGCGAGACTCGTCATATAGACAAGCTGAATGGCCGGCCATTTCCAGCTCCGGGTCTCACGCCGCACTACAGCAAGCGTGCTCATACATTGCATGGCCAGCACATAAAAGATCATCAGGCTGACGCCCGTGGCCAGGGTATAGACAGGACTACCGTCCTCACGTTTTGCCGACTGCATGCGTTGCCGCAGGGTCTGCTGATCGGCGTCTTTCCCACCTTCCACGCTGTAAAGCGTAGCCATGGTGCCTACAAAGACCTCCCGCGCGGCAAAAGAGGTGATCACGGCAATCCCGATCTTCCAGTCATAACCCAGGGGACGGATCACCGGCTCTACAACCTTTCCCAGAACGCCGGCATACGAGTTCTCGAGCAGCGAAGCCTGTTTTTCTTTTTCCAGCGCGGAAGCCTGCACCGGGTGGGACTGTATCTCCCGGTCGTATCGCGCTGCCACTTCGGAGCGTTTAGCCGGACCAAAAGAACTGAGCGCCCACAGGATCAGACTGATGACCATGATCACCTTTCCGGCATCCACTACAAAGATCTTCGCCTTATTGATCATGGTCACGACCACATTGTTCCAGCGCGGCGCCCGGTAGATCGGCAATTCCAGGATAAAGAAGCTTTTCTCTTTGAGCTTGATGAACCATTTGGCGACATAGCTCACGATCATGGCCATGACCAGTCCTAACATATAAAGGCCCATCATCACCAGGCCTTGCAGACTAAAGATACCAAGCACATCTTTACGCGGGATCACCAAAGCGATCAGCATGGTGTATACGGGAAGACGGGCGCTGCAGCTCATCAAGGGGGTGATCAGAATGGTGAGCAGCCGCTCTTTGCGGTTCTCGATATTGCGGGCGCTCATGATGGCAGGAACCGCACAGGCAAACCCGCTGATCATCGGCATCACGCTCTTGCCGTTAAGACCTACTTTCCGCATCAGCTTGTCGGTAAGAAAACTGATCCGCGCCATATATCCCGTGTCTTCCAAAATGGTGATCAGACCGAACAGGATCATGATCTGCGGGACAAAGACGAGTATCCCGCTAAGCCCCGCAAGCAGTCCGTTGACCAGCAGATCGCTCCACCAAACATCCGGCAGCAGATGCCCCAGCCATCCGCCCAACCGCGAAAAAGACCAGTCGATCGCGTCCATCGGATACTGCGCGATCCAGAACACGCTTTGGAAAAGCAGGAACAGGACCCCGAGCAAGATGATATACCCCCAGGTCCGGTCGAGAAAGAGTTTGTCCAGCCGCTCGGTGAACAGCGTCTTCTCCAACGGATCGGGTTCCGACACCGTATGCTGCATGATCTGTTTGATCCGCCCATAGCGTTGCAGGATCTCGTCAGCCTGAATACGGGTATGATTAAAATTATGCGCTGCCTCGATGGCTTCGATCTGTGTCTGCCGGTCTTCCGGGAGATCGAAATGCTCGTGATTGATCAGGTAATGGATCGCCGTATAATCGCTGATCTCGGGAAACAGCTTCCTGACGTCGTGGATGGCGTCCGTAGCCATGGCCGGGTTTCCGATAAAAGCACGCGGCGGGGCGAGATTGAGCTGCCGGGCCCTTAGTTCGACGATCTTCTTGAGCTGCGGGATGCCCTTGTTCTTTCTGGGGTTTACGGCCACCACCGGAATACCCAGCTCGCGTTCCAATCCATCCACATCGATCTCGATACCCTTTTGCGCAGCCAGATCCATCATCGTCAATGCTACGACCACCGGGATCTTCAGATCGATGATCTGCGAACAGAACAGCAGGTTTCTTTTCAGATTACTCGCATCCACCAGCAAAATGACCATATCGGCCCTTACGGCCTGGTCCTGGTTGAGCAGGACTTTATAGGTCACCCATTCGTCGGCCCGTTTCGGGTATAGACTATAGGTTCCGGGGAGATCCACGATATTGACGGCCAGGCCGGCGGACAGCGTGCAGGTTCCTGTCTTCTTATCGACGGTCACCCCCGGGAAGTTGCCGACCTTCTGATTCAGACCCGTAAGGGCATTGAAAAGCGAACTCTTGCCGCTGTTGGGATTGCCAACCAGTGCGATATGGAGATTATTCTTTCTCAAGCCGCCGCAAATTTACGCGGAACCACCGGCTGGTGTTTACGAAATGAGGAAAGGTCCCGTGGCTATAGCACGATCACAGGAAACGCCGAAAGCGTTTCGGCCGAAGGCCAATCATTAGAGGACGATTAACTTCCCGTTTTCGTAAAGCGGAAGAACGTCTGCTACGTTAGGTGTTAGACAATACCGGATGTCCTTTTCCAGTCCATATCCCATGAGCCGGTGATAATGAGAGGCGTTCTTGGCCTTCATAAAGCCAAAAAGGTCGGATTTTGCCTCCATGTACACCGTTTCCGCTATCTGGGAGGAATCGCAGTTGATGGAGAAATGATCCTTTACCTGGTTGAGGACCGCACCGGCAAAAAGCATGTCTTCCAGGTTGACCCGGTCCTTCCAGGCCGCGCATCCAAGCACAACCGGTTGATTTTGAGACATTAAAAATTTGCAGATAGCATCCAGGTTGGCAAAAGAGCCGGTGATGATCTGGCCTGCGCCTCTGTCCAGCGCCATGTGCAACAGCTTGGTGCCATTGGTGGTCGTCAGGACAAGCGTCCTTCCGCCGATAAAATGACGGGGATATTCAAAAGGAGAATTGCCATGTTGCAAGCCCTCGGCGATCATACCGTCGCGTTCCCCTGCCGTAATACCATCAATCTGGCGGCCCAGCTCGATACATTTAGCGACGCTATCCACGGGGATCACACATTTGGCCCCGTTGAAAAGCGCGGTAGCGATGGTGGAAGTGGCGCGAAGAACATCGATGATCACCACAATGGCGTGATTTACATCATACAAATGCAACAAGGCAGGGGACAGAGCCGTATATAAGGGTGGTTTGGAAGTAGTCATAATAAATGCAAGCCAACTGCTTTCGACAAACGCAAAAATAGGGGTTCGGCCGCGTTTATTTATTCAAAATAAACTTCCATTTTTCCGACTCGGCGTATTCCTTGATAGACAGGTTACGTGTTTCCAGCAGGTTTTTAAGATATCGGGTAAGATAGAGTTGATTCACCAGCCTGCCCAGACCGCCGTAGGGCGTTTCGAAATAGAGGAGATCGATCATCAGTGTCCCGTTGTCGATGCGTTTGAAATGATGTTCGTGGCGCATGCTCCTGAAATCTCCGTCCACCATTTCATCGGTAAAGAAGAGCGGACGTTCCATGGCCGTGATCCTGGATTTCAGCACCCGGTTCTTCATCAGGTGTTTCGCCCGCCAGGTCACGGTTTCGTCGAGACCGATCAGCCCCGAGGTGGTGCCGGCAATGGCTTCTTCTGCGGTATGGGCCATCGATTTCCGATGGAGATCGATACTCCGGGCAAGATCGAAAACTCTTTCCGGTGGGGCCGCGACAAAGGTCGTTAGATGAATGGTTGGCATTAATAAGGTGTTGGATGAGATTTAGCAAGAAAAAATCATTCCAAAACCTGCAGGTTAGCAAAAAGGAAACTTCACGACCCTGGCTTGCAGAAGCTTGTCGCGGATTTTGATGTAGATCTTGGTGTCGAGATGTGAAAATGCCGGTCGCACGTAACCCATGCCTATAGCCTTCCCGAGACTGGGGCTCTGCGTCCCCGAGGTCACCCGGCCGATGGTCATGCC
>DASZOW010000539.1:0-4919 GCA_035550615.1 Puia sp. | reverse complement strand
TAGTGTTCACCATCATGGTCATCATCCGGCAACTTGCCAGGCCGTTCATGCGGTCATCGAAAAGGGCTGCGATATAGAAACTAACTATAGCACGGATAGACTAACGCCAGGATCAGAAAAACAGGATGGACGTTGAAAAGGTCGCCCTGAACGGAAAGTCGGGGCGATCTGTTTTTTATTAACTTCATAAAAAAATAAACCAATGCGCAATAATCACGAGATCGACTACAATATATTCGGCGAAGAGCTTCAATTTGTAGAAGTAGAGCTCGACCCGGGCGAGACGGTTATCGGCGAACCGGGCGGATTCATGATGATGGACGACGGCATCGAGATGCAGACCATCTTTGGGGATGGCTCGGCGGCCTCCAATCAAGGGGGACTGCTCGGACGGCTGATGAATGCCGGCCGCCGCGTGCTGGTAGGAGAGAACCTTTTCATGACGGCCTTTACGAATGTCGGGGTGGGAAAGAAAAAGGTGAGCTTTGCGGCTCCCTATACCGGAAAGATCATCCCGCTCGATCTGCAACAGCTGGGAGGCACGATCATCGCGCAGAAAGACGCATTTCTCTGCGCTGCCAAGGGTGTCAGCATCGGGATCGCTTTTCAACGCAGACTCGGCACAGGCATCTTTGGGGGAGAAGGCTTTATTATGGAAAAATTGGACGGGGATGGGCTTGCCTTTGTCCATGCCGGCGGATATATCGTGGAGAAGGAGCTGGCGCCCGGTGAGATCCTGAAGGTGGATACCGGTTGCGTAGTCGCCTTCCAGCCTTCCGTGGATTTCGATATTGAATTCATCCGTGGTATCCGGAACTGGATGTTCGGTGGAGAAGGATTGTTCTTTGCCGTTATGCGAGGACCCGGAAAGATATGGTTGCAATCCCTGCCTATCAGCCGGCTGGCCAGCAGGATCATCCAATACAGCCCTCAGTTCGGAGGCCGGCGGGAGGAAGGCAGCATCCTCGGGGGACTGGGGAACCTGCTCGACGGAGATGGATTTTAACGAATAAAAAAAGGGGCCGAACGGCCCCTTTCTATTAGCTCCGGTTATTGGCGAACCGGCTTATTAATCTTAGAATTTCGAGATACAACCAGACCAGCGTTACCAGCAACCCGAAGGCGCTATACCATTCCATATATTTCGGCGCACCCATCTGCTCGCCCGTTTCTATCTGATCGAAGTTCAGGACCAGGCTGAGGGCAGCAATGACCACTACGAACAGATTTACCACGATACCGATCATGCTGTTGTCGCCAAATTCCATAAAGGGGATGCGGACACCGAAGAAACCCAGGATGATATCTACTACGTAGAAGATCGCGATCCCGGCCATGGAAGAAAGGATGACCGCCCGGAATTTATTCGTCGCCCTGATGATCCGGAAATTATACAAAAGGAATACCGCAAAAGCTACCCCGAAGGTCAGCAACACGGCTTCAATGATGATATTCGGATATTTTTCATGAAACTGATCGTTGATGATCGCCGACAAGCCACCCAGCACAAATCCTTCGAGCAGCGCGTATGCCGGAGAAAGATATTTGGCGAGTTTGGGTACAAAGGCGGTTGCAAAAGCACAGATCATGCCGCCGATCAGTCCGACCATGAAGAGCGTCATCATGGTGGGCGCCTTAAAGGAATAGTACAATTTCCAGGTATATGCTGCGCCCGCAAGGACGAGGATCATTAGAAAACCGAATTTCTGCAGCGAACCACGCACCGTCATGGTGCCGACTCCGGGCTGCTCCAGCGATTTGCTGAATATCTTTTCCGACAAGGTAGGATTACCGGAATTAAAAATTGCCATAGTTATTGAGTTTTATTCGTTGACAAAGATAACACTTATCTTTTCTTCTTCTGGTCCTGGGGCGGAGCGCCGGGTTTTTTCTGATCCCGGTTACCCCCACCGGCATTACCGTCGCGCCCCCTGCGCGCATCGGGCTGCGCTCCACGGTTGCCCCCGCCTTCCGGTTTGCCGTCCTTGCCGCCGCGGTTACCGCCGGAAACATGTTGAGAATGATGTTTATGCCCATGTTTCTTTTTCCGGTCCGCTTTTTCCAGGGTCCTGAGACTGATCTGGCCCACCAGATCGACAAAACCGGTCTCGACTTCCTCCTTGGGTTTGGCGCTGGCGACCTCCACAGGTTCCAACGTCTCGGGGGTGACATTTTGCATATTGAGTTGCCGGATCTTCCGTACCCGCTCGATAGTCAGCGGATATTGCTTATTGCTGTCCGGCAGCACATACCACATGAGATTTTTGAATATATCTTTTTTGATCAGGCTGGCGGTTCCTTTTGCGACCTGCAGGGTCTCCGCGTTGTCCGGGAAGTTTTGCAGCGCGTCCAGATAAGTGTCCAGCTCATAGTTCAGACAGCATTTCAACCGGCCGCACTGGCCGCTCAGTTTGCTTTGATTGATGGACAGATTCTGATATCGGGCGGCGGTGGTATTCACGGATTTGAAATCGCTGAGCCAGGTGGCGCAGCACAATTCACGGCCACAGCTGCCGATCCCGCCGACCTTGGCGGCCTCCTGACGGGCGCCGATCTGCCGCATCTCAACCTTTAGCCGAAACTCGCCGGCATATACCTTGATCAGTTCGCGGAAATCCACCCGGTCGTCCGCGATATAAAAGAATGTGGCTTTTCTTCCGTCGGCCTGGATCTCCACCTCGCTCATTTTCATATCCAGCTTGAGCCGTCTGGCGATCGCCCTGCTGCGGATCAGCGCCTCTTTTTCCCGGGCCTTGTTCTGTTGCATGGTCTCCAGGTCTTTATCATGCGCCTTGCGGAGTATCTTTTTGAATTCCGGGTTTCGCTCTTCCAGTCCCTTCTTTTTGAGCTGAAGCCGGACCATTTCGCCGGTCATGCTCACTTCGCCTACATCGAAACCGCTAACCCCTTCCACACTCACAACATCTCCACGGGTGAGGGCGTGCGTGGTGGAATTCCTATAAAACTCCTTCCGGCTGCCCTGGTTAAAGCTCACTTCCACGATGCGGCAGCCGCTTTCAGGATCGCTAAAAGGCAGATTGGCCAGCCAGTCGTAGACATTCATCCGGTTGCATCCGCCGGTACTGCACCCGCCATTGCTTTTACAGCCGGCAGGCTTTCCCCCTTTGGACGTACTGCAATTAGTACAACCCATATCTTACAATAAGTTAAAAGTGGTGAACAAATATGACAAAAAGAAGGGAAACCGCGGTGGCAGGGAGACGCTACTAAGCCCCGGAGATTAAATATATAGAATTCAAAATACGCTTTTCCCAACGGCGCCGGCATCCCACTCACATATTCCTGCACATCTGCCTGCCTGGCCCGGATTACACTTCTTTTCGCTGGCCTTTAATGGCCATTATTGCCAAATATACAGAGAAACAGCGATTTAATTGACGACCGTCAGCTTTTTCTCGGCCAGTATATGATACAGTTTGATAGTCAGCGCATGGAAAAGCATCTTTGCGTGCGCATTTCGCTCGATATAGTAGGCGGCCCGGTCCAATTCTTCGATGATGGCCCGCTGTTGACCGATGTCTGCGATCTTATTGAGCCGCAAGGCGAAGTCTTTTTCGGCTTCAGGGATGGGTAGCTGGTTCTCAGCGAGATAGCGCAGCCGGATAGCCTGTTCGAGCAAGTGGTTGAAATAGCGCAGAAATTGTTTCTGCTTTTCGCGGCCTGATTTGCTGAGCTCATCGATCCATTTGACCTGCGCCATGGGACCATTTTTCAGGATGGCGTTCAGCCATTCCCGCAGCACCCCCTGCCAATCGTCATCCGCATGCCTGATCAGCTGCAGGGCCTCACGATAATTCCCTTCCGACAGGATGGCGATCTGTCTTGCCTGAACCGGTTCCAGCCCACTTCTTTCCATCAGGGCCTTTTCTATATCGGCGGCTTCCAGCGGTGGCATCTTGACCAGCTGGGTCCTGGAAAGTATCGTCTGGAGGATCAGCGATTCATTTTCGGCCACCAGGAGGAAGAGCGTGTTGACCGGGGGCTCCTCTATCAGCTTCAGCAGTTTATTACCCTCATTCCCAAGGTATTCCGGCATCCACATGATCAGGATCTTATAACCGCTTTCAAAACTTTTCAGACTCAGCTTGTGGATGATATCGTTGCACTCCTGGGCGGTGATATTCCCCTGCTTGTTCTCCGCACCGATGAACTGAAGCCAGTCATAGGCGTTGCCATAAGGGTATTGTTTGATAAATTCCCGCCATTCCGGGCTGTAATCCGTGCTCACCGGTTTGTCGCCTGATTTTTTGGGGATCACCGGGTAGGAGTAGTGAATGTCCGGGTGGATGAGAGCAGCCGCCTTGACGCAGGATGGACAAACGCCACAGGCATCGGTCAATGCTGGCCCCGCGCCTGGATTTACCGGCTCTTCCCCAAAAAGAGAAGCACCGGTGGAGGCCGAATCCCGGCTGTTGACTTTCTCGCAGACGATGTATTGTGCAAAAGCCAGAGCCATCGGCAAAGCGCCGCTGCCTTCCTGCCCAAGCAGAAGCAGTGCATGGCTAAGACGGTTGAACCGGACTAATTCAACCAGATGGTGTTTTGTCTGCGATTGACCGATTACAGAAGAGAACGGCATGGATGCAAATATACCTTCCCTAGTTCAGATATTTCGTGATCTGTTCATCCATGGGTTTAACCTTGCTGGGGAATACGGCGATCAGCTTTCCGTTCTCATCGACCAGGAATTTGGTAAAGTTCCATTTGATCACAGGATCGGCGACGCCCATCTTTTTGGCTTCATCGGTGAGATATTTGAAAAGCGGACTGATGTTATCGCCTACTACATTCACTTTTTCCGACATGGGGAAGGTGACACCATAGTTCTTGGTGCAGAATTCACTGATCTCTTTATTGGTGCCCGGTTCCTGCTGCGCAAAATTATTGGCTGGGAAGCC
>DASZOW010000538.1:0-3220 GCA_035550615.1 Puia sp. | reverse complement strand
ATTGACATTCAAACTCGCATTGTACTTGCTGTAGGTACCGAGATTGTAACCGGCGCTCAACGACACATTAGTGCCATAAGCCGTATTCTTTTTAAGCCGGATATCGATGATGCCTGCCGAACCCGCCGCTTCATATTTTGCCGACGGATTGGCAATGATCTCGATAGAAGCGATCTGCGAGGATGGCAGGGTCTTGAGATAGTCGGCGAGCGTGGCGCCGGAGATATAGGTAGGCCGTCCGTCCACAAAGACCTGTACCGCATTCTTACCGTTGAGGCTTAGGTTATTGTCCTTGTCAGCGGTTACTCCCGGCGATTTGCGGAGCAGCTCCAACGCGTCTGTGCCTACTTCGTTAATGCTGCCTTCCACGTTCAGGATGACCCGGTCGTTCCTGACCTCGACAAGGGGTTTGCGGCCCGTGACCACGGTCTCCCGTAGCTCTTTGCTCTCGCGGCTAAGCTGGATCACCGGTACCTGGATCTTTTCAGCGGCCGATGTTTCAAAACTTGTCGAACTTCGGGTAACATAACCTATATGGGAAACGGTGATGAAATAATGGCCGGGAATGACGGTGGTGAATCGGTATTGGCCTGTTCTATCTGAAATGCTTAGTTTTACTACTGAGGAATCTTTATTGTTCTTTAAAGCAATCGACGCGCCGGCTAATGGTTTTCCCTGGTCATCTTGGGTCCATCCCATTACCTGCTGCGCTTTCGATCCGACATAGGACAGGAGGATCAATAGGCACAAAGCTGTTTTTCTCATGATTCTGATAGGCGGTTAATGGTTCTACAGGGCAAGCCGGGCCGCCGGAAACGGCTCCGGCACATCGTTCTACGAAGGAAAGCAATATTTTTTTGAAGGAGTAAAGCGGAAGCAAAATATTTTGCGAACAGCATGGATTATATCAAACAATATAAGAGTTTTATTAACAGCCACTATTTTAACGGCGCCATACGTATTGTTATAGGTATTACTCTTCCCACGATCCTGCTCAGCCTGTTTCATAACCTGGGGGCCGGCATTTCACTTTCCCTCGGCGCGATGTGCGTCGGCAACACGGATGGCCCGGGACCCATACATCATCGCCGTAATGGCATGATAGCGTGTGTATTAATCATCTTTCTCGTGACCTTGTTCATGGGACTCGCCTCCTATTCGGCGGTGATCGTCGGCGTCCTGGTCTTTTTGTTTTGTTTTATCTTCTCGTTTATCGGCGTTTATGGCGCCAGGGCCAGCTCCATCGGCGTCAATGCGCTGCTCGTGATGGTGCTGAATATCGACCAGCATCGGAGCGATATGGACAGCCTGATCACTGCAGTATACGTGCTGGCGGGCGGCGCCTGGTATACCGTGTTGAGCCTGCTGTTGTACAGTTTTCGGCCTTACAAGCTCGTTCAACAGGCGCTTGGGGATTGTATTCAGGCTACCGCGGGTTACCTGCGGATCAAAGCGGCTTTCTATTCTTCCGACGCCGAATACGATAAAGCTTACCGCCAGCTCGTAGAGAGCCAGGCCTCCATCCATGAAAAGCAGGACCTGGTACGCGAGCTGTTGTTCAAAAGCCGCAACATCGTACAGGAGAGTACGCATGTAGGGCGGGTGCTGATGATGATCTTCCTGGACATCATCGACTTGTTCGAACGGATCATGACATCGCAGCAGGATTACCAGACATTGCATAAGCTCTTCGACGGCACCGGCCTCATGCAGGAATGCCGCAAGCTGATCCTCGAACTTGCCGCGGAGCTCGATGACATCGGCATCGCGATCATGAGTGGGAAAGCGTCAAGCGAAGACCCCGGCCTGGATGTGCGTATTCGTCAGGCACGTATCGATCTCCTCCGGTATCGGGAAGAACACCTCACGGCCGGCAACGAAGAGGCCTTTATCGGGCTGAGCAATATCCTCGATAGCGTCGAAGACCTCGCCGACCGGATGCATACCCTGCACGCCTATACGACATACGACAGGAAACTGGGCAGGAACCTCGATTCGGAGATCGACGTAGATGCGTTCGTGGTTCACCAGGAGGTGGACCGGAAATTGATCGTGGACAATCTCTCTATTCAGTCGAATATCTTCCGCCATAGCCTTCGCGTCGGCATCGCCACGACTGTCGCATATATCATCTCCGGTTTCCTGCCTCTTGGCCATGGTTATTGGATCCTGCTGACGACGGTGGTGATCCTGAAGCCTGCTTATAGTCTTACAAAACAGCGGAACTACCAGCGGTTGATGGGTACCCTTGGCGGGGGGCTCATAGGATTGCTGCTGCTGTATTTTGTCAAAGATGCCAGGGTGCTTTTTGTGTTCATGATCGTCTTCATGATCGGGACCTATGTCTTTCTCCGGACCAATTACCTGGTGGCGGTGATCATGACGACGCCGTATGTATTGCTACTCTATCATTTGCTTTTTCCTATAGACTTCCGGACGATCCTGGCGGACCGTGTCCTGGATACCGCCATCGGCTCCGCTATCGCTTTTCTGGCCAATATCCTGATCATCCCATCCTGGGAGCACGAGCGGATCACCGATTTCATGACCGGCGCACTGCAGGCCAATATCGCATATTTCCGCGATGTCGCCGGCGCCTTCCTGGGTAAACCGGCCACCGTACAGCAATACAAGCTATCGCGAAAAAAGGCTTTTGTCGCGTTGGCCAATCTCTCCGCCGCTTTGTCGCGGATGCTTTCCGAGCCGCGGAGCCGCCAGAAAAGCATTACGGAGATGCACCAGTTCGTGGTCTCCAATCATATGCTGACCTCGCATATCGCGACCCTGGCGTATTATGTAGACCCTTATGCAGCGAAATATGCGGATTCCGCTTACCAGCCCGTAGTCGATGACATCGTGTCCCGGCTGCAACGGACGGTAGACGTTCTGGAAGATAGGCCTCCGCTTATGCCTGGGCCCGCGAATAAGGAGGCCTTGCGGGTGCTGAACGACCGGGTCAATATCCTTATGGAACGGCGCAAGGCGGAGATGGTGGGGCAAGTTCCCGCCGGCAGCGAGGCGCCCCTGCGACTGCGGGAATTCAAACCTATCGTAGATCAGTTCAATTTTATCGGGAAGGTAACTTCCGACATCGGCAAATTCAGCGAACCGCTGCATGCCTCGCTGGCGGCATTCAATTCACCCCACCCAGCATCTCACGTATCTTGAGCGCCAGCTCCGTCTTGGTGATCGGCACGCCCATGATCTTATGATAGCCTTT
>DASZOW010000537.1:0-5303 GCA_035550615.1 Puia sp. | reverse complement strand
GATCACGTCACAGCCGGCCAATTGCTGGCCACCCTCGATCTCACGGAGATCGATGCACAGGTGCAACAGGCGTTGCAGAACCTGGACAAAGCCCGGCGCGACGAGAACCGCATAAAAAATCTTTATCTCGATACGGTGGCTACGCTGGAACAGGTGCAGAATATCCATACCCAGCTTACCGTGGCCACCGAGGCCCTGCGGATCGCCACCTTCAACCGGCAATACGCCCAGATCCGCGCTGCGGGCAGCGGCGCCATCCTGCAAAAGATCATGAACCAGGGTGAATATGCCTCTGCCGGCTCCGCCGTACTCCTCTTCAACGGTGTCGGCCCCAACGATTGGGTCGTACGCTTCGGCGTCCCGGATAAAGACTGGGCCATCCTTCATAAAGGCGACAAAGCCAGCATTTCCATAGAGGCATACTCCGACCAGCATTTTACGGGGGTGATCACAAAGCTGGCCGAAGGCGCCGGCGCCGATGGAACCTATGGCGTCGAAGTCACCGTTTCGCCGCAAGGCCGCAGATTCGCTCCGGGACTCTTCTGCACCCTGCAACTGGAACCCGCCGCAGGCAGACCCTATTACTTTATCCCGACATCGGCCCTGGCCGAAGGCGAAGGCGCCACCGGTTATGTCTATACGGTGAACGCAGACAAACACACGGTAAAAAAGCTTCCCGTCCACATCGCCTTCCTGCAAGGCGACCAGATCGCCATCGACAGCGGCCTGGGAAATGTCGACCAGGTCGTAACGCAAGGGGTGGGATATCTCACCGAACGCTCGACTGTCACCGTCGTAGCAGACAATAATTCCTCAACCAAATAAACCCGGCCTCATGAACATCACAAAGTTTGCGGTGAAGAATTACCAGTTCACGCTGATCGTATTCGTGATGCTGGCGCTTATCGGGATCAGCTCCATGTTGAACATGCCCCGCGGCGAAGATCCGGATACGGAAGCTCCCAGCTTTTCCGCGATCGTCATCTATCCCGGTACCAGCCCCAAAGACATGGAAGAGCTGGTAGTAAACCCCATCGAAAAACGATTCAACGAGATGGACGGCGTCAAACGCATCCGCTCCACCATCGACGATGGGCTCGCAGTCATCCAGA
The DNA here is from genome assembly GCA_035550615.1 of Puia sp. GTDB lineage: Bacteria > Bacteroidota > Bacteroidia > Chitinophagales > Chitinophagaceae > Puia. Next base: position 4,191 of record DASZOW010000537.1, on the reverse strand, counting down.
TCGAATTCAATTACGAGACGGCGCCGGATAAAAAATACCAGGACGTCATCCGCGAGCTGAATGCCGTCCGATCCGATCTTCCCCAGGATATCCTGAGCATCGATATCCAACGGTTTCGGCCATCCGACGTCAACATCCTGCAGGTAGCATTGGTCAGCGAGACCGCGCCCTACAAGGACCTCCAAACCTGGAGCAAAAAACTCAAGGACCGGCTGGAAAAGATCAAAACGCTGAAGAATGTAGACAACTGGGCTTTCCCTCAGCAGCAGGTCCGCGTATCGCTTAATCTCGAAAAATTAGCCCAGGATAAGATCCCGCTCAACAGCGTGCTGCAAGCCATCCAACGCGAGAATGTCAACATCCCGGGCGGCAGCGTCGACATGGGCTCCCGGAAATTCAATATCAAGACCAGCGGCGATTATAAAACGGTCGACGAGGTGCGGAATACCATTGTCAGCAGCATCGGCGGAAAGATCATCTATGTCAAAGATATTGCGGATGTGGATTTCAATTATGAAGAACAAAGCTATATCGGCCGGCTCAACGGGAAACGCGCCGTCTTCGTTACGGCCAGCCGGAAATCCGGCACCAATATCTTCGCCATCGAAAAAGATATGAACCAGGTCCTCGACAAGTTCAAGACCGGGCTTCCGCCGAATATCGCCTATGTCAAAAGCTTCAATAACGCCGAGAGTGTCCGCACGCGTCTTGGCCATTTTACCCGGGATTTTGCCATCGCCATTTTTCTGGTGCTGTTGACCCTGCTGCCGCTGGGGCCCAGGGCCTCGCTCGTAGTCATGATCTCGATCCCGCTTTCGCTGCTCATAGGTTTGTTCCTGCTCGATCTCTTTCATTTTACGATCAATCAGCTTAGCATTGTCGGGATGGTCGTAGCGCTTGGTTTGCTGGTGGATGACAGTATCGTCGTGGTTGAGAACATCGAACGTTATCTGCGTCTCGGCTATTCTCGGCGCGAAGCGGCCATCGCAGCCACCCGGCAGATCAGCCTGGCCGTGCTGGGCTGTACGGCTACTCTCATCTTTGCCTTTCTGCCGCTGATGTTCCTGCCCGAGGCTGCCGGTGATTTTATCCGCAGCCTGCCTGCCGCCGTCGTCACGACAGTCCTGGCCTCGTTGTTCGTATCGCTGACGATTGTCCCTTTTCTGTCCAGCCGCATTCTCAGCCCGCATGAGAATCCGCAGGGTAATCTTTTCCTCCGCGGACTCCATCGCCTGATCAATGGTTCTTACCGCCGTTTGCTCCATGGCGCCATCCGGCATCCGGCAGTAACCCTGACGGTGGCCCTGGCGATCTTCGTAGGCAGCCTGATGCTGATACCCCGCGTAGGTTTCAGCGTCTTCCCCGCTTCGGAAAAGCCGATGTTCCTCATCAACATTCAGACTCCACTCGGCACGAGTCTGCCGGCTACGGATACCGTAGCCCGCTGGGTAGAACGGCGGATCGATCATCTGCCCGATCTCAAGAACTATGCTACCAACGTAGGCCGCGGCAACCCCCGCATTTATTATAATGTGATCCCGCAAAACGAGGTCAGCAACTATGCCCAGATCTTCGTGCAGCTTAACGGGACACCCTCTTCCCGCAAACGGCAGATGATAGACTCGCTCCGGCAGGTATTCAAAGACTATCCGGGTGCAAAGATCGAGGTCAAGGACTTCGAACAGGGGCCGCCCATCGAGGCGCCGATCGCGATCCGTCTTTTTTCCGAAGACCTGGACACCCTGCGCAGCCTCGCCTTCCACGTCGAGGACCTGTTGAAGAAAACGGACGGGACGATCTATGTGAACAATGAGCTTACAACGCTAAAAACGGATATCAAGGTCGAGGTGAACAAAGAAAAAGCGGGTATCCTGGGTGTGCCCGTCAATGAGATCGACCGGACAGTCCGTCTTGCCATCGCAGGTCTGGACGTCGGTAAGTTCCGGAAGGACGACGACAAGGACAACGATTATAATATTAATGTCTGCTTACCGCGCGGCCCGCATCAAACGCTCGAGGCGTTGAACAAGGTCTATGTCGACTCGTATAACGGGACATCGGTGCCGCTTAGCGAGGTCGCGAGCATCCAGTTCCAGAGCTCGCCTACCAGTATCAATCACTATGACAAGGACAGGTATACTACCGTCACCGCGTTTGTCCGGGATGGTTATAATACTACCCGCGTGACGGAAGGGGTCCTCAGCCAATTGGACAAGATGCATTTCCCGCCAGGAGCCGGCTATATGGCCGCCGGCGAGGTCGAAAGCAAACAACAAAGTTTCGGCGGTCTCGGACCCATCATCCTGATCACGATCTTCGGCATCCTGGGCATCCTGGTCCTCGAGTTCAAAACTTTCCGGGGCACGCTGATCGTTCTTTCCGTTGTTCCGCTGGGGATCATCGGCGCCGTGCTGATCCTGCTGGCTTCCGGCAATACGTTCTCGTTTGTAGCAGTCATCGGCATCATCGCGCTTATCGGGATCGAGGTCAAGAATTCGATCCTGTTGGTGGATTACACCGATCAGCTGCGCAAATCCGGCATGGGACTCGATGAAGCCATCCAGGAAGCCGGCGAAACCCGTTTTGTGCCGATCATCCTGACGACGCTTACCGCGATCGGCGGTCTGCTTCCGCTGGTGGCCGAGAATAACCCACTGTATTCGCCCCTGGCGCTGGTCATCATCGGCGGTCTGCTGAGCTCGACCCTCCTCACCCGCGTCGTGACGCCGGTCCTTTATAAATTGCTGGCCCCCCGGATTATCCCCGCCGGGCCCCCTCCGGCCAATGCGGAGCACCCGATGCCTATTCCCGCCTGACCATTCGGTCACAGATTGTCACCGCAGCCACAATAAGGGCCGGCTCGCAAGAACCGGCCCATCTTAAGGTCACAATTTGTGACCTTAAACAAATAAAAAAGACCGGCCCAAGGCCGGTCCCGCTACAAAAATATCCAGTTTTACAGGTGTTCTGAGGGTATCTTATTTCATACAAAATGCCAATTTGCCAGGGCCTGTCCATCAAGGCATTATAAAAAATTACTATAGGACAACAGTCCTTAAAACAGAATTCATTCCCGAAATGGGAAAGCACCTACATCGCCAGCATCGGATGCCGCTTGAACTCCTTGCTGCGGTCGAACAAATACCGGTACGTCGTCAGCTTACGGCTGACATACGTATCGCCCAGCGACTTGGCGACGTTCACCATCTTCGGATTGAAATCCCCGATCCACTGCATCTCATAACGAACATAGAATTTCGCCGGCTGCACGACCTTCGCCATCTGACCTATAATATAGGCGTCTACGCCCTTCCCCTGAAACTCCGGCACCACCGCAAAAACGACCCCCGTAAAATGCCGGCAGGCCCGCCGCAGCTTGAGCAGGATGAACTGTAACTTTTGCAACAGCCCGAACTTCCCGTTGAAATGCTTGAAATATTGGTTGAGCTCCGGCAGATTGAGGAACATGGCGATCGGCTTGCTATCGTAATAGGCAAACCAGGCGATGTCTTCGTCAAGCAATGGCTTCATCTTTTTGAATAGCTGCATTACCTGTTCCTTTCGCATCTGTTTTATCCCGCCATGACCCGCAAACGCGCCGTTATACACAGCAAGAAAGTCCTCGGCATATTTCTCCAGGTTGTTCTTTTTGATGTTGTCCGAGCTGTAGCGGGGATCGGCGGCGACGGCGGCATGTCGCTGCAAAACCTTATCATTCAGCGGTTTTAAAGGGTCCAGACCAAAGCAAAGCTGGTGAAAGAAGGGCTTGAACCCATAATTCTCGAACAAGTCCTTATAAAAAGGCGGGTTAAAGTTCATGCTGTATAGCGGCTCATGAAAACCCTCGACCAGCAATCCCCACCAATTGTCCCGCTCGCCAAAATTGATCGGGCCGTCCATAGCCTCCATGCCGCGCTGACCCAGCCAATGCCGGGCCACATCCAGCAGCATATCCGCCGCTTCCTGGCTGTTGATACAGTCAAAAAAACCGCATCCCCCTACGGGCACATCGTCCCCCTTATTCTTATAGCGTTTGTTCACAAATGCGGCTATCCGGCCGATAAGCCGACCCTCGTCATCCTTGAGTATCCACCGGGTGACCTCCCCGCTCCGGAACGCCTTATTATAATTAGGATCAAATACCTGGTTGATTTCCTTATCGATAGGCCGGATATAGGCCGGATTCGCCTT
>DASZOW010000536.1:0-6402 GCA_035550615.1 Puia sp. | reverse complement strand
TCAGAGCGGCGGGCAGATGTAGGGCCGCGGGCAGTTTTAAGGCTGCGGGCAGTTTTAGGGCCGGCTTTTTCGATCTGGATGGCTTCTTGAATGCAGGCCTTGAGGGATCTTTCCTGTTTGACGATCTCCCGGACATCGGTGTACCTGGCCTGGCGGCCGACCCGGGTATTCGGTCCCGTCTTGACAAGGATGCCATCGGGATCGCTTAACAGGTAACCTTTAATGAACAGGAGTGCAGAATATGCTTTGAAGCCCTGAATGACCACGATATTCTTTCCCCCGGACATGTAACACGGTTTACCCCATTTGAGCTCTTCGGTAAGTCCACAGTCAAGCGCGATGGCTCTCAGTTTCTTCATTTCCTTTTGCCAATTCTGGGCTCTTGCAAAAAAAGCGTCTACCTTGGGATTCATTTTTTCCATTTATTGGTTAGCTAAAATGAGTTTTCTATCCGCGGGCCTGAAATACCAGGATATAAAAATCAGGGTGGATAAGAGCAAAGATGGGAAAAGATCCTTGAAGGGATCGCCCACGGCGAGATGACAATAGATTGCGCCCGACATGAGAAAGAAGAGCCCGGCGTAGGCCCATTCCTTGACGCGGGGAAATCCAGGAACGAGGATGGCGATGACTGCCAGGAGCTTCCAGATACCCAGTAAGGTAAGGAAGTAATCCGGATAGCCCAGATGGGTGATATAATCCGCTTTCGTTCTCAGCCTGAAGATCTGTACGATGGCAGTCGATACCAGGCCTAACGAGGCCCAGAGCGTGAAGAACCAATAGATGATCTTGTTTCTCATATCATTTTAATTTGCCGGCTACTTGTTGGATCTGGTCATGCGCCCAGTTTATACCCTGCGGCATTCCCAATTTCAGCACCTGGTCCCTTTGGTTAAACGATTCATACAGGACGTGCATGTGCAGTTTGCTGGTGTCGGCGGTAAGCTTTTCGAATTCATAAAATTCGAGCTGAACGCCAAATGGCGTGTTGGCCATTTCGAATGTGCGGATGATCTTTTTGTTCGGGATGAGCTCATGGATCACGCCATCGGCCTGGAAGATCACGTTTCCCTGGGGATCGGTTTTCTGCAACAGGTAACCGCCTTGTTTTTTACTTTCCAGTTTCACCACCTTGGTACCCATCCACTGTTCGATGATATCGGCCTCTACATGCGCCCTGAACAGCAGTTCCAGCGGCAGATCGAATTCCCTGGTGATCGTTATTTCCTGTTTTCCTTCTTCGGCGTTGAGCTTTGTTTTTTGTTCCATGTTATTTGTATTTTTTCATGATGGCTTCCATTTTATTGAATCGCTCGTCCCACAGCTTGCGGAACGGTTCGATGAAGTCGGCTATTTCTTTCACTTTTTGAGGATTTAAGTGATAGTAAATTTCTCTTCCGTTATGTTCCTGCTGCAGCAGCTTGCATTCGGTGAGGATCTGGATATGTTTGGAGATGGTTTGTCGCGACGAATCGAACCTTTCGGCGATGGCGCCCGGCGTCATGGCGTGCAAGGCCACCAGCGCGATGATCGCTCTGCGGGTGGGGTCGGCTATGGCTTGAAATACATCGCGACGGGTCTCCATATTATGCAGTTACCTGACTGCAAATATACGCAGTTATTTGACTGCGCAAAAAAAAACTTTTTGATGGATCGGGTTACGGCGGCGGTTGTCTAACGAAGGTTATATTTTTCGCTGGTCCCGCTACACGTACATTGCGATAAACTTTTTTTATGCAAACACTACGCTTCAATCCTTTTAATCAGATCCACAAAGGTCTTCGGGCCTTATTGTACGACACGGCGCTCCTGATCCAGCACACGGATTTCACAAAAGAACAGGAAATAACAAAGGTAACCGACCGGGTTCGTTTGGTGAACGAGGTATTTGCCAAACATGCGCATGTCGAAGATAATTACGTTTTTCCGATGATAACCCAATTTGCGCCGGAGATCGTCGCCGATTTCGAAGGCCAGCATCAGACCGATCATGAATTATCGGCAGGGCTCGAGAAATGTCTTGGTTTGTTTGCGGAAACCAATACTTTCGAACAAAATCTGCGGGCTGGTAATGAGCTGCTTCAGGCATTCAACTCTTTTCTTGCTTTCAATGTCGAGCACATGAAAAAAGAAGAGACGATCGTAAATGGCGTGCTTTGGCAACACTATGGCGATGACCAGCTGCTTCAAACGGTCCGGCAGATCAGCGCTTCCATGTCCCCACAAGAAAGTGTAGCGCATTGTACGTGGATGCTAAAGGGCTTGGCCGTACAAGAGATCGTTACCTGGTATAGAGGCATACAGCAGTCTGCCCCGCCGCCTGTTTTTGACAGCTTTTGTCAACTGGCGGAAAAGACGTTAACGCCGGCGCGATGGGGCCATGTACGTAAAAGTCTAGAGGTTGCGGCCGCGTGCTGAGAACAATGGTCCCCGTGTCAAAGTTTAAACAACCACCCAACGTGAAGGCCCCACACGGCATTCCGGGTTTGGAGTCTCGGCTGGTTGCTCTGTTCCGAAGAGGCCGGCACTACACGCAGGAACCCATGCTGGTAATCTACGCCGAACAGGAAACCGACTTTGGTAGCCAGACCCATTGAAAAAGTATAGCCGAAGTCATACCGTTGGAAATCGTCGGTGGGCTTGTTGCCTATTATCACGGATCTCGAACTGCTCCCCTGGGTTTTTATCGTGCCATTGATAAGGGCGCCGCCATAAAAGCCGAATCCCACCCAGGGCCTGCCCCAGCCGAATCCCGGACTATAGACGAATTCCACGGGGACATCGACATAATGCAGCGTATATTTTGTGCTGGGAACGAACCCGTTCCCGGTATAATAGTTTCCTGTAGCGTTCATGTTGCCTCCCGCGCCTATATAATTCACTCCTGGCCGTAAATAGAACATTTTGCCGGTGTCCAACGGAATATCTACGAACACGCCGCCGTAAAACTGGGTGACCGTTCCACTGTTGAGGGTCGCAATGTTGCCATTGGCGTCAGCTCCTTTGACGGCATTGATGAGTTTGGAAAAATCAGGGCCTCCCTTGATGCCGATGGAGATCTGGGCATTGGAGGAGAGGGAAAGGAAAAGAAAAAAATACAGAAAAATAGAGCCAAGGATACGCATAAGTGCTGTTTTGGGACTGAAAATTAATGTATTATATCTATCGGCAAAATATTTGTTCCAGAATTTAATCCCGTATTAATTTATCTGATGGGCAATGAGCCGTAAGGCGCAAACAAACTCCGGCTGGGTCCGGTAAAATCCGTACTTGCGGTCCCATTCACCTGACGCCAGGTCATCGGCCAGTCTTTTGACGATAAGTTCCTGCTGATCGTCGGGGATAAATCCCCAGGCTGATTGGGCCATGCGTATCTGCTTGTCTAAAAATGCCTCCGGCCTGCCGTAAAATGCTTCCTGAAATCCATCGACACAGTTTAATGGTACGGGAATCTCCAAAGTTTTACAATGATCACCGAGCGTTTTTGCGATGAACTCAATGGTTGGATATCGCTGTTTTTCTACATCGATCACTTCGGGAAAGTATTCAGCATTCCAAAAGCGATCGAGCGCCTGAGGATCAAAGGTCATAATAAGGACGTTTTTCTTCGCAACGCGTTTTAGTTCCAACAAACCTTTTGCTATGTCTGGCCAGTGATGGATGGTAAGAAAGGCGGTGACGGCGTCGAATGCCTTGTCGTCGAATGGAAGACAGTCGCTGGTCGCGTTTATTGCCGGAGCTTTTCCGTTAGCCAGACGTTGACTTCTCATGGTTACCGATAGCTCGACTGCCATTACATAACGGTCTTCGGGTTCATAAGAGCCGGCGCCGGCTCCGACATTCAACACCGTTTTGGCATCTCCCAATGATTTGTAGATATATTCCGCAATTTTGGGCTCCGTTTCGCGTCGGTATGAGTATTGTTTGCCTCTGCCGTCGTAGTCAAAAGCGGGGTTGTCGATTTTCATATGATAAGTAAGATAAAATAAATCCGTAAAAGATAATATTTTTAACTATGAGGCTTTCTGGTTTTATCCTATTGAACGAGGAAGAAAAGAAAATGACTGTAGAATGGACCCAAACTCAAGTACTTTTGTCATATGTTACTATCCCCCCAGGTCATCTCCGAAATGTTATCCCGCCTCAGGATCGAAGAATTAAACCGGCTTCAGTCCGAGACGCTTGAGGCCGCGAAACAAGACGGCGATTTAATATTACTTGCCGATACCGGGACGGGGAAGACCCTGGCCTTTCTTTTGGCCTTACTGGCTTTTATGGATGAAAAGGCGGCAGGTACCCAAGCCCTGGTAATCGTTCCTTCTCGCGAACTGGCTCTCCAGATAGAGCAGGTAATTAAAACAATGGGGACCGGGTTTAAGGTCACCTGCTGCTATGGCGGTCATCTCAGGGAGACGGAAGAAAATAACCTGATAGAGGCTCCGGCAGTAATTATCGGGACACCGGGGCGATTGGCCGATCACATTCGCAGGAACAACATTGACACCGGCGCCATCAGAACCCTTGTCCTGGATGAATTCGACAAATCCCTGGATTTAGGCTTCGGGGACGAAATGTCTTTTATTATCGGCTCTCTACCGTCCTTGAACAAAAGGATTCTCACCTCGGCGACAGCCGCCGTCGGGATACCCGATTTTGTCGGGCTCAAGTCGGTGCGGACGTTAAATTTCCTATCCGGCGAGAAGACCCAAAGGCTTACCATTCGCCAGGTGTTAAGTCCCGACAAAGACAAGATCGATACCTTGTTCCGGCTTATCTGCTGGATAGGAGACCGGTCGACGGTGGTATTTTGCAATCACCGGGATGCCGTGGAAAGAGTCAGCGCCTTACTAAAGGAAAAAGGGATCGTGAATGTCTACTATCACGGCGCGCTTGAACAACCCGAAAGGGATAGTGCCCTGGCGAAGTTTCGCAACGGCAGTTCCAATATCCTGATCACCACCGACCTTGCTGCGAGAGGACTGGATGTGCCGAATATCCGCTATATCGTCCATTATCACCTTCCCGCCACGGAAGAAGTATATACCCATCGCAACGGAAGAACGGCCCGGATGGACGCCAGTGGAACAGCCATTCTCATCCTATCGCCGGAGGAAACCCTGCCAGCATATATTCAGGAACGACCGGAGCCGCTTGAAACCCCTGCTACGGCAACGCTTCCGGCTAAACCCAAATGGACTACCTTATTTATTTCCGCCGGTAAAAAGGATAAAGTCAACAAGGTGGATGTGGTAGGGTTTTTAACCAACAAAGGGCAGTTGAAGAAGGAGGATATCGGGCTCATCGAAGTCAAGGACTTTTTCTGCTTTGTGGCCGTTCGCAAGTCCAATGTGGCTCATGCTTTACAGTTGATAAAAAATGAAAAGCTCAAGAATAAGAAAGTGAAGATCGATGTCGCGAAGTAAGTAAGCGGCTGGAATAGACAAGACTTCAAAAAATCGTCGGAGAATTTCGAGCAAAAGAAAGCCCTCAAAGAGGGTACCTTGAGGGCATACGCTAAATTTCTGCGGAGAGGGAGGGTGTCGAACCTACCTCTCCAAATCCTTGTCTGTAGGGAGTTTCATTAGATTCCTCTTGCTCAGGTCTCTAAAAAGTCCCCATCAGGGAAAATCGACAATAACATCGTCGAAAACGTCATCGTAAGTATTTGCTTCACAAAGAACTACCCCGAATTTACCGAAATATCTTCACAGATCGTCAACTGGTCTGTTAACGACGAGAGCTGAAGGATTCGCTTTGATATCCATTGGTTTCGCACTAAGTATCGCAGGGAAGTATCGGCCGTTCAGTTGCAGGAGATAACAATGTGGAGCAGGAATCCCCACGGGAAAAAATAAAAGTATTGTAATGCTTTTATTTAAAACATATCTCTATCTTTGTGGAGACGAAAAAAAAAGGTTATGTCTACAATACAAGAAAACACACTCGATGTTACGTTGCTGGAGCCCCGGCTGAAACATTCTACCATTTTTTCCCGCTTTGACGAGCTATCGGGAGGGGAAAGCCTGACGATCTTTAACGACCATGATCCCAAACCCCTGTATTACCAGTTGCTGGGAGAAAGAGGGGATGTGTTCAACTGGGAATACCTTGAAGAAGGTCCCGAATGGTGGAAGGTCCGTATCACCAGGCGGGGAAGCGGGGCGGCAGGTGATACGCTCGGGCAGATTGCCGCAAAAGATATCCGCAAGGCGCAGGTGTTTAAAAAGTACGGTCTCGACTTTTGTTGCGGGGGAAAGAAGACGGTTGTCGAAGCCTGTGTCGAGAAAGGCATCGATGTTACCCGGGTGGAGCAGGAGCTCCAGCAGGCCGGCAGGGACAGGGATGCCCATCCCCTGCCGTACAATGAATGGGATCCCGGGTTTCTCGCCGATTATATCGTGA
>DASZOW010000535.1:0-7384 GCA_035550615.1 Puia sp. | reverse complement strand
TGCCTCCACGAAGTCATCGGCATCAACTTTAAAACGCAGCTTTGAGGTCAGGACAGCGTGATAGCTGAGGATCGAATACTCAAATATGGCTTTACACCAGCCTCCAAATGCGGCCCCGTCTCCCTCATAATGCTTGAAGCTGTCGTATTTCCTCCATGCGCCTATGAGGGATTCCTGAAGGTAATCATCCACATTGGAGGGATTGATAAAGGGGTATTTTTTGAGTAAATTATAAAATACGGGTAGATACCGGAGTATTCGACGGTTGAACTCATAATATTGCGCATCACTTGGTACGTACCGCATGGTAAATCTGTCGCGCTCCGGCTCGAAATCCTTATAAGATGTTTTCCAAACAAATCCCGCAGATGTGCGGGTTGGATGATCCACGACCGAAGCGATATTTGTGGGAGCTAACCCCATCATTCTGGCAGCCTCCGAGGCGCTTGCCCATGTCTGGATATAAACCCCTTCGCTTGTGTATTGATCGATCCGTGTGCTTGATCGCTTGCTTACTCCCATTGTAGTATGTTTTGATTTTTATTCGGGTTACAGCGTCGTCCTCAATAAGCAGATATCTGTATTATATTGTGATTATAATCCATCCCCCCGATGACAAAGAGGTCGCCGGTGTTCGAATTAAAATAGTAGTAGATAGGTCCGCTGAAATAGCTCGATGAGACGCAGAACCCGTCTAGTTCATCCAATAAGAAAGATGAAAAATAAACACGCAGTCGGAAACCTATATACTGCGGCAAATTCACATGGGCATAAACTGATGCATAGGTGCCAGGGGCAATCCCGCATGTAATTGTAATACTGGTGTCTCTTCCGGGAATGTCTACAACAAGGTCTCTCGGCGGGCGCAAGGAGAATGTAGTCCACTTGACTCCATCGCTGAATTCAAACCCCGAGCTATCCGTATTGAACCGCACCCAGTAGTTTCCGGCCACTGGTGCTTTCCGGGTAGACGTGGGGCCTCCGGGCAGATATACGGCACTATCGATCTTCATGAATTGATACTGCCAACGACCTGAAACCTGGCCCCAGGTCTGGGCTTGGGCGGATAGCGAAAGGGCAAGCAGAATGGGAATGATTATCTTGCTCATGCTGTAACTAATTTTTTATAAATAATATAAAGAGACATGCCAGCGTCAAGGGTTGTTCCATTGAGCAGGGTGAGAATGCCCTGCGCCTTGTTCCAACTCCATTGAGAAGCAAACAAGGGCATGATTTCCCTCTCGATCTGGACGATATCGTACCCAGCCATCGAGTTCCCATCTTTATCGATAGGTGTAATCAGAACCACGCCGTCCTGATTCGATGTGTATGAGGTGCTATTTACATCTGAAAACATATCTTCAGTTTGATTAGTTGTGTCGTTGAATGGGAGCGGAACCTTCACGAGCGGAGGCCTTCCGCAGACCTTAAAAAAAGACCCGCCAACCGTAGCGATATCGGTCGCGTACTTCTTGCCGGCCTGCGTGAACTGCTGGTTAACCCCCTGATCGATCACCAGCGCATCGTCGTATATGAACACCTGCCGGCTGTGAGGCGAAACATTGACGCTATCCAGGCCGTTGTCCTGGATCAGTTTGTACAATAGATCGAGGCTCCCGTAACAATTCAGGCATACATCATAGACGCTCTGTCCGCTCACGGCCTCAAACTTTTGTAGCATTGGGGTTCACATTTAATTTTCCGGAATTATCGATCTTGACCTGCGGGTTCGCGACCTGGTAGCCGTCGCTCTGCAACTGCAACTTCAGCACCCGGGAGAGGGCCTGCTCCTGACCGGCAGAGCTGGTATAGGAGAATAGCCCGACGCCATCGGGTGGGTTTTCTTTCCACCATCCAGGGTACGCGTTCATGGTATCGGCGATGTGCTGCTCGTCCGAGTAGCTGATCGCGAGGTCCCCCTGGTCAATCAGAAGGTCATTTTCTTCAAGGGCGATATCTTGACTACGCGCCATGCGTTATGATTGTGTTTTCGATTTCTGAATAATCGCCGAGCTCCTGGCCGGCAATGGCTGACTTTAAAGCGGTCTGCAAGGCCGAAGGAGATCCGCTGCCCGGCTCCGATATTGGCGGTCCGTTGATGATATCCACGACTGCCTGAAGCAGGGCTGTTGTCTTATCGAGTTGGGCTCGCAACTCTGGCGTTTTCGTCAGGCCGCCATAGGACCCGTCGTTAAACTGGATGTTATCTGCCGAAAAGAGAACTGTCTGCAACTGGCTGAAAAGAACGACAAAAGGTTGATTATAGGTCGATCGCGCAATAACTACCGTCGAACCTTCTGCCGGGATCAGGATGAATCCATCATCAACCTCGGCCATCAGCAGGACATCCGGGATCTCGGTTGTGTTCTGGCCGATCAGCATGCTAACGATGCAGGTGCGGGACGGTACATCTACCGACTCGACGGTACAGACTTCCAGCCGGACATCATCGGATAGCTGCGTCCGCGTGATTTTCTGTATTCCCTCTATAAGTTCACGATCTCCCATTAGCTTGTTATTGCATTGCCAGCCGGGTCCAGCCGGGTGATTAAATAGTCGAGCTCGATCTCCTGGCGAAGCCCCCCTACCCCGCCGGTGTACTTGACCGCCTTGACCTTATACCGCCCGCACCTTTCAAGGAGGACAGGGTCAAGGATATCGACATTGTCGCCGTGGCGGACGTAAGGAAGGCCGAACGTGGTAAACTTCCCGCGATACCCCGTGTACTGGTATACCTTCAGTTTGGCCGTGGCCAGGTCTATCAGCTGCTGGGTAGATGAGGCGCCGAGGAAATTGAAGCTCAGGCGCTCCCCTTCCGTATTGGGCGGGAATTCAGTATGCGGCTGCTTGACGATGCTGACCGGCGATCCGTTCTTGTACATGACCAGGACGTCGAGGCACTTGCGTTTGGATTTCGGATGGCCATCCTTCGTGTGGCCGGTGCCGGCTACAGTGATAATGCTATGGGCAGTCGCCGACAGGTTGATATCATCCACCCTTTTGTACTCCAGTTGATCGGATATGATGTTCTTTTGAAATCGGAACACCTTTTTCCCGTCATCGACCGCGTCCTGTTCGATGTAGACCAGCGACCCGACGCGGAGCTGCGTACCCCGGAAATAACACTCGAAACAATAATCTTTCCGGAGCCGGGCGAGCACCTGGGCGATTGTTTCTTTATCGGTTGAAATAAAGGTTCCAATGAACGTCTGGCTTTGGGTAAAAACGGTAAACGGTAGGCCGCTGCCCCTGATCATCTCCGCCAGCATGGTCTCGGCTGTATATTTCGGGGAGGGGAAGGCTTTATTCGGGGCGTTGACCTGCTTGAGCTTCCACATATTGTCCTCACATTCCAGCTCAATGGGTTTTTTGCTGGTCACGCAGGAGATATACCCATCAAAAATCACATTGGTCGGGAAAACCTCATTGCCGCGGGCGTCGAAATAACCATAACCGGCTTCGATCGTTACCTTGTCGCCGCGGAGAAAAAGCGGGACCGGGGATGAAAAGCCCCCGATATTCACATTGTCCGGCGCACCTATCAAGGCACCCAAGCTGACCGGCCGTCCCACGGCGTCTTTAACTTTAACATTCTTCGGAAGGATAACCTTCGCCTTATCGGTGAGATCCTTCCAGGAATTGCTTGCCCCCCAACTGTGGACAAAATTGTAGATATGGGTCTTCGTCCGGCCCGGAAAGTCCGCTGTTGGCTGCTGAACGAATGTTATTTTCGATATGACCCTAAACATTGTCTTATAGTTCCTGCAATTCGACGGGCGCGTCGCTCATGCAGTTGATGGAAAAATTTTGTTTCGAATACCCGCCCGGCTCCTGGTCATAGGCAAAATCCTTAATAACCAAGCTGTAGATATCGAGATTCTGAAGATATCGGGATACGACCGTTATGGGTATGGGTGCCTTTAGCAGCTGCTGAAGGGCATTGACCTCGTCGATGGGGAAATGTCCATTCGGGCCAACAATGATGCCGTTGATCGTGACTTGGTAATCTCCCATTCCGATATACTCTTTGACCGTTGTATCGCTCCCCTGTATTTCGGTGACCACGATGTTCTTCGACTGCTGGACGGTCAGCAGGACGGTATCCAGGGTGATATCCTCGAAGGTTATCTTCTTGCCGGATTGATCTGTGTAGGTGTCGCCGAGTAAAACCACGTTCGTTAGGACCGGCGTCCCGAGTGAGGATTTATATAGCTCATCATCCTGCGTGCTGGTAATGTCTACTTGTCCTTTGTAGGGATTGTTATCCGTGTCGTTGAGAACCCGCACGTTTTGCAGGTTGTAGGCCCGGATGAGGCCTGTTATGGATGGTCCGTTGATGATGATCATTGCCCGGTGATTATTTGTGCGTCATTGAGGGCGGAGAGGACGGCCGCCTGAACCAATTCTTTTACCCGGCCGGTGCCCTCCGATATTGTGGTCGTCTGCACCTTGAATTCCCGGACCAGGTTGTCGATCTTGATGTTGATGGTAGTAGCCTTCGTCCCTTTCGGTTTGCTGATCTGCGGTTTGGCATCCTGCCCGTCGGCTCCCGGCTTTCCGGTCTTTACGATGTTGTGCGGCGCTGCCTTCTCGGCTTGCTCCTTCGCGAAGTCCGCCATGCCGCCGTCGTATCCCTCTTTGAAGGCTTTGCCCAGCCGGTTGCCCGCATTGGAGATCGCGTCCACGGTCTGGTTGAAACCCTCGAGCACCATTTTAGGATTGAGTGTCATGGTGCCGAGAATGACCTTCCCGACGCCCATGAATACGTCCGCGACGATCTTCCCGAAGGTTTTGATGGTTTCCCACACCCCCCATAGTACGGCCCGGAACTTGGCAAAATGGTTGTAGCAATAGATGACCGCTGCAACCGCGGCGCCGATCGCTACGATGAGGATGCCGATAGGGTTGGCGGTCATGGCCGCGTTCAGGGCATATTGAGCCGCGGCCCATAACTTGGTCGCTATGCTGGCGCCTTCATAGGCGTCGCCCAAAATGTACATGGCCGCTATTTGGGCGTAGGTCCACGCCGTTTGCAGGGCCTGTATCCCTACTCCGACAAGAAGGACGCCACGGTAGACGATGTACGCGCCGGCCGCGACTGCGACACCTACCCCAATCGCTCGGAGAAGATCTGCGTTGCGCTTCCCCCATTCGATCACATTCTGAAAAGCCGTTACTATCCCTTCCAGCGCCGGGGCAAGGAATGCCTTGAGTTTGATCACCAACTCCCCGATTGTCAGCTGCAAATTTTCGATGGCCTGGTTATACTTGAAATAGGGGTTCACATTGGCGGCAGCTTCGGCCGATCCCCCGAACTCGGTATGGAGCTCCTTTAAGATCAATGCCTGGGCCTTCGCGATCTGCCCGGTCTCCACCAACCTTTGTATCACATCCTTTTGCGCTGAACTAAAGTTCACCCCCACCCGATGGAGGGCCGTTATTCCCATTATAGGATCCTGAAGGGCCTTGCCCACCTGGATGGCGGTTTGACTGAGGTCTGTATGTAGCCTCGTCGACATATCGGCGATGGCCATAGAAGCCGAGTCAAACGTCGCTTTGGTGACTGCCGGAAACGTCAGCAGTACCCCCTGCATATCGGCGATCGCGCTGCGGCTGAAATCTATCTTCTCCCGGAGGCTTTTCTGGCTTTCCTCGAGACCCCCAAAAGTCAACCGCGCCATTCCGTGGGTGCTTTCCAGACCTGCCTCCAGTTGGGCATTTGCCTTTTCCAGCAGCTCGAACTGCTCGGCGCTGTGCTCGATGAACTGGAAGCCCTTATATAGGGCTACGCCCACGCCAAGAACGCCCAGCATTTCCTTGCCGAACTCTTTGGCTTTTTCTCCGGCGCTATGCAAAGACCCCTCCATGTGGTTGATAGATCCGTCCGCCTCCTTGATCTTGCCGGTGAGGAGGTCTTTCAGTGAGAGGGTATATGATACTTCCTGATCAGACATTGCTGTTGAATTTTTCCATCTTATTGGTGGTCTCGAGAAAGTACTTAACCTGACCCCATGCGATAGCGAATTCTTCCTCTGTCAATTTATCCGGGTCCAAATGCAAAGAGCAGCGAATGAAGGCCGCTATCTTAGCTTCATCGCTGCTCTCGTCAGTAATAAGATGCTCGGCTAATTTTTTTTTAGGGTGTTGGTCGAGAACTTAATCCGATCATACACCGCCATCACTGCGCCGATATAAATTTTGTCGTGCTCGGGCTTTTCGGAGAGAATGCGCAGGTCGGAGTGTTCTTTCAAAACGACCTCCTTTAGAATTTCTTCAGCCGCACTGTACCCGCCCATCATCGCCTTGTCCATGACCGCGATCTTTTGTAGTCGGCTGGGCTCCTTTACGAACCCTATGATCTGTTCGCCGGCCTCGATAAAGCAGATGGGGAATACTCCGAAGCCTAACTGGTCTGCCAGCTTATCGGCCTTCTCCTTTATTTCCTCGTTCGTGAGGTGTTTCTTTTCTTCTTTTTTCGCTTGGGTAGACATATTGGGTAAAAGTTGTTAGCGTTCGATTGATCCGATGATCAGGGGGATCGATACCAGGAGCTTCGAATCTCCCTGGTTGGCGGCCAGCGGATCCTCCGTGAATTCGCAGGCCCGGAGAACATCCTTGTCCGCGGTCACGCGGGACCCGCCGTAGAGGACCGGGATATCGAAGGGGAAAATCTGCAACGGGTCTCGATCGGGCGATGCCGCGATGATCCGCTTCCACTCGTCTAGGTATATCTCAATGCTGCCCTCGTATTCGTAATTGCCATAACCGCGGCTAACCGGGTATGGGCCGGCGCCATAGTTGTTCTTCTTTTCCTGCTTACGTTTGTAGTCGATCTTGGTAATGCCGATCAACGGCACGCCCAGGAGCACCAGGCTAACGTTTGCCCAGGAGTAATTCTGCCCGTTTATGAGCGGTATGATTGGCATTGTTAACTGATTGATTGTTGATAACCTATGTTAACCACGATATTCCGGGCGACGCCATCCTTGACGATCTGAGCGGTGATAACAATGGTGTTTGTCGAGAGTACATTTTGCGTCGGGTCGATGATCACCTTGTAGGCGCTGATCTCCCCATCCCGGGCCATCTGGATCAGGTTAACCTCGGCCAGGTTGGTGAAATAGGCAGCGCTGGTATCGGCAATCGACCCGTCCGAATTCAGGGTAAAGGAGCTATTCAGCGCCGGCACGATACTGGCGTATATGCCCCTCGTCGCCTTCTGGATCGTCCGGTTGTCGCTGATATAGGCGTAATCGGACGACGCCGCGATCGCAGTGGACTCCTCGTTGAGGTATGACCCCGCAATCCCGACAAACTTCCGCAGGAAGATATACCGGCGATCCTGCAGGGTGCTTAGGAGGCTGTCTGTCACCGTCGCATCGCT
>DASZOW010000534.1:0-3291 GCA_035550615.1 Puia sp. | reverse complement strand
CGAGGGGCGGTTTAGAGATGGAGATGGAGGCGGCGAGATTGACGTAGGGTCAGTTTCTGTTCTTCTTTTAGCTCGAGCTGTTGTTGAACGACTCTGCTATGCAAGGGCGAAAGCTGGAGGAGCAGGCGGCGGGTTTCCGCTGTGTCGGGATAATCGGGGCGGAGGATCGCGTTCTGGGCGTTTGACAATTTGAAATAATTTTCATCGTGCAAGCGGCGAAGGTCTTTTTCTATGCCTGTGCGCTGCAAAATAGACGCAGCGGTGCAACTTTCGGCAAGATCGGTATCACGGATGATGGTCTTCCGGTCCAGATGGACATAGAAGAAGCCGTGCCCGTCGTCGGGTTTTAGGACCGGTCTTTCCGCGGCAGGTCTCGAATCGTCGAGCAGGGAGGCGGCCCGACGTTGCCAGCCGCGCGGGTTACGTTGAGTCAGGGCCGGTATGACCAGCAGTATCTTTTCCCTATATAGCTCTTCAGAAAAAAGCCTCAGGCTGAAGTCTTTGTCTTTTAGCAACAGAATATAATTGATATGCACCTGGAGGGATCGTACCGATTCGAGCGCCTGCCGCCTGCTGAGTACAAATTTTTGTTCCAGTTTGTCGAGTGTCACAGGAAGATCAAATGCGCTGGCTTTGATGGGAGCACCTAATTTTCTTCCTTTTTCATCTATCAGCCGATAATACATTCCGCGGTTCTGGTACATGGGGCTGTCTTCGCGGCCACGATCGGCGCGAATATGATACAGGCCGAGGATTGCGTTATACGCTTCAAAAGAAGTAAAGGCAAAGGTCCGATTGATGACCTCGAGCGTTTCGGCGATAGCTGTTTTTGTAGGCTTTTGGCCATAGACGAGTGGAGTAAGGTAACGAGTTCCTGGCGTTTCTTCGGCGGGGGTCACCTTCGTGTGTTCACCAAACAGATCGGGCATTTCGAATACGGGGTGCAGGTGGTGTTTTTCCTCCAACTGGAAGCACACCTGTTTAAGGTGATGGGGAGAGCGCAAATCGTTGGAGATGCGGCTGCCGTCCGGGCGGATATTGGTCGTTACGATATGCATGTGCGGATGACCGACATCGGTATGGCGGTAGAGCAGCCAGGGTTGATCGCCGAAGTCGATGGCCTGCATGAATTCGGTGGCGATCTGCTTCATTTCTTTGTCGGAGAGTTCGTCGCTGGGCGGAAAGTTCACCGAGAAATGGATACACTTTTTTTTCGAGCGCTCGTTGAGGACGGTAAGGTCGCCGAACCGCTGCAGCTTTTCCCGCAGGGTAAGGTCTTCTTTCTCCTGTAAAAAATTATGCGCATCCAGGAAGCGGGCTTGCTCCCTGGTGAGCTTTTCTTCGTTGTATATAACGGCACCGCGAATGCTTAGCGCCGGTTCGACTATGGCGAGCATTTTTCTGCTATTTCACGAATGGATGACTTAATCTCCGTGACCTCTCCAACCAGCTGCTGCTCCGAGCCACCGGTCGGAAGCTTATCGATGAGCATCTCCAGCCTGCTTTTTACAAGTATCAACTGCTGCAGAATGTCTTCTTTGGACTGATCACGAACTTTGACCGTCACGGGTTTGTTCGTCAGTACCTTTTTTACATACTCGGTAAGACTGCGGCAGGTGGACTGTTGCAGATGCTGGTAGACCTCCTGATATTCGTCGGGCGAAAGACGGATAGAGAGGAAACGCGTTGTGTTTTGACTGTCAGTCATGGGAATGGTTTAATACCTGAATTTAGATACAGAGAGAAGAAATAGAATGTTAAAATTGGAGTATTGGCAAAAATTTTCGGTGAGTAATCAGAATTGGAACTTAAGTTCCGACATCGGACAGAGAACGCTGAAGCTCAGTGGCTACAGGCATCTCCTTGGTTTCGGTAAGGTATAACCGTAAACAGGTGTCCGTTAACATCGCATCAGCAAATCGCAGTTACGCGCGAATACGTCACGGCTATGCATGAATTGCGCGCAGTTATTAAAAAAACAGCACAGCTGTTTTGCCGCACATGGCCGGATACTAAGCAGGATCATGTTTGCGTATTTGGTACGCATGTCGGTGAATTAGCGAAGAAAACCGGCGAGTTGGATTCCCGAGGTCGTCTTGTCGGCCTTCAGGTCCTGGTAGAGAATGCGGATGAATAGTTTATCGCCGGCGGGTGGCATGCCCAGGTCGACTTCTACGACATGCGCCGTGACGTTTTCGAAGGTGACCGTGATATTGGTCTTTTCCAGCCGCCATTTAAAACCCTTCCACGGGCCATATGGCGAGGAAGAAGCGCCGGAGCGGCCGACGAATGGGATGGTATCGCCACCATAACAGGCTTGCAGATGCACGGGGTCGAAATATAGATAGTCGAGAAAACGGATCTCGCCTGCGCATTTGAACCGGATGAGTCCGCCCATTCTGATGATGGATACCTGCTGCGAATCGACGGGTACCAGCCGGACCGGAGTAGACGCATAGTTTTGGATGCGGAGATATTCTTCCGGGGTAACGCCAAATTTGGGATTGTATGGTAGAGTCCCGCCGGGATGTTGGTTCTTGTATTCGATGAACCATTGTTTGTTAGCGGCTATGGTGTTGTTGAACCGGAAGAGGACGGAGTCGAGGCCAGCGGGCATGCCCGGACCGAGCATTTCGAATTCGAGCGAGGATTTGTTAAAGGCGGAGTCGATGAAATGGAAGGCGGCGATCAGGCTCGGGCCGGCGGGAAGGGTGTCGGCGGGTTGGGCGGTCAGTGGCAGCGGTAAGGGTTGGTTTTCGGGGGCAGGCAAGGTGCGGGTGCCAGGGGCAGGAAGGACGCGGGTGCCGGGGGCGGGCAGGGCGCGGATGCCGGCTTTGGATCCGGCCGGTGACATGGCCGGGCTTTCAATGGATAGAAACAGGATGGCTATGAGGAGCGGGAAACGCATTTTTTTTAGCAAAATAACGCAAAAAACTCCTACCTTTGCGCTCCTCCATTGCCCAATAGTATAATGGTAGTACAGCAGATTCTGGATCTGCTCGTCTTGGTTCGAATCCAGGTTGGGCAACCTTACAGGACAAAGTTGGATTTTCTCCACTTTGTCCTGTTTCTTTTTCGGCTAGGTCCTTGTCCAGCATGTATATTATGCGCACGGCCTCGTTGATGCGCGTGGTTCGAAGTTGATCGCCATCGTAAACGAGTTTTTCCGGGTAAACCGAACCGATGACCTGGCGTTTCTCCATGATGGAGCCGGTTTCATAGACTTCGCTTAGGCGGTATATGTTGTCGATCCCCTTTTTTACTATAGCATTGAAGTCGTCAGGTTGATTT
>DASZOW010000533.1:0-3123 GCA_035550615.1 Puia sp. | reverse complement strand
CCCTTGGCCGTTCCCGGCACGACACCTGGCGCCCCCTTGCTGCTGTCGATCCAAAGCCGGATAAAATCATAGGTATTCGGCGGCTGATTATACCATCTGCCTTCTAGCAGGATCTCGATCCGCCTGATCGAACCCTTCTTCCGCAGGGAAGCCACCCGCTTCAGCCAGTCTCTATTCCCCGTAAAGCGGCCATCGTGGATGATAGGATGCAATCCATCGTCACCCGAATACACATCCCCATTGGCCTTGATATAAAAGCTGGACAACATCAGCGTCGTAAACCCCGAGTTGCGGATCATCTCAAAACTGCTATCATTGCCTGGATACAGTCCCCGACCGTAAAGGATCAGGTCCTGCCCCCCTGCGCCACCGCCCTGCTGAGCAAACAAAGAAGAACCGGCGCCGAAAAATAACAGCAATACAAGCAAAGAATAATTTCTTTTCATACTGCCGGTAAAAGTACGGCAAACCGCGCACAGGGCTCTTGTTAAAAATTTTCCTTAAATTGAAAAGTCTAACCAAGCCAAAGTTCCGTTCATGAAAGTACCCGGATACATTATCTCCATCTTCGCGCTCGCTGCCGGCATCCGCCATGCCGCCGCTCAGCAGATCACCTATCTGGATGACTATAAGATCTCCATCGCCCTGCCCGAGCACTACGACGCCTCGAAGACTGCCTATCCCGTACTATACGTCACCGATGCCAACAGCAATTTCGCCGCCGCCGCACAGGTGACAAAAAAGCTGCAGCATGACAAGACGCTTCCGCCCATGATCGTCGTCGGTATCGGCTACCGCACGGACAGCCTGGCAAAGATCCTCCGGCTGAGAGACATGACCCCCGACTACGACCCGGCGCTCCGCCGTTCCCATGCCGGAAAGTCGGCCGCCTTCCTCCGGTTCATCAAAGAACGGCTCATGCCCTATATCAAAAAGAACTACCGCGCGTCGGCCGACGCGGGCTATGCAGGGACAGCCATCGGCGGGGTGTTCGGACTCTACGTCCTGTTTCATGAACCGCAAATATTCCGGCACTATCTGATCGTCAGCCCTTCCATCTGGTACGACAGCGCCGTGATCTTCAAGTACGAGCATCAATATGCGCAGACACATCACGACCTTTTCGCCAACGTGTATCTGTCGGCAGGCGAGCTGGAAGAATCGCAAGCCGCCTTTACACACATGGAGACCAACCTTAAAAAACTGGCCGCCACGCTTAAAAACCGGCATTATCCGGCTCTCCGGATCAAAACGCAGCTGCTGAAAGAGGAAACGCATTTCTCCGTACTTCCCGCAGCCCTAGGCCAGGGTCTCGTCGAGCTATACCGGCAATAGTGGCAACTACTGATCAGCGCGGCCATACATTGTCGGCGGGAACACTATCCGGGTCATAGGTACTGCCCAGCCGGATCCTCGCGATCGGTTTGTTCGTCCCTAAGGGAACATCGGTCGCGGTAACGCCTTTCTCCCATACGGCAACGGAACGATGCAGCTTCTTTGTCGTGCCGTCCTTGAATTGTATGGTCAGGTTCACCGGCACGGGTTTGCCGCCTTTGTTCACCACGACCACCGAAGCCATACTTCCCTTGTGCACAACCTCGCGGATGCCGAGGTCAGGATAGCCATCGTCATAAAACCAGCGTTTCCAGAACCAGTTCAGATTCCTTCCGGAACCGGCATTCATGCTACAGAAGAAGTCCAACGGTCCGGGATGCTTTCCATGCCAGTCGCGGATATATCGATGCAGTCCTTTCAGGAACAAGCTGTCGCCCAAAAGATCCCTGGCATACAGATATCCAAACGCCGGTTTGGGATACGCATTCAGAAAATAGTCCGTGCCGCTTTCCTGCGTCGACAGGGTGATGATCGGCAGATCGGACTCATTACCCGCGGCGCTGGCGTATGCCGCCACTCCATATTCATCGACGATCGTCGTGTCGATCATCGGCGAGATGACCCATTCGCCGATACTGGCCCAGCCTTCGTCCATCCATGCGTATTTGGTCTCATTGGTGCCCATATAAAAAGGGAACATCGTATGGAAGATCTCGTGATCCGTGAGCTCGATCGCATCCGCCCGGTTGTTCAACGGATTATCATTGACCATCATCGGATATTCCATCTGATCGAGGCCGTCGAACACGGTCTCATGAGGATAGGGATAAGGCCATGCCGGAAACCGGTAGCTCATACTCTCCACCGTCTTACGGGCAAAATCCACTACTTCGAAGTAATCTTTATGTGCGGGATTGAATACCGCATCTACCCGCGTCCGGCGCCGGGTCACAGGGTCGACGACCAGGCTGGAAGACTTCCAGATATAGTGGTTGCTCACGGCAAACACGAAATCCGTGACGCCCGTGGCCCTGAACCTCCACGTATTGGAGTCGGCAGCATGGATCACGCCGCCACGCGCAAGATCGCCGGTGTCGATGATGGTTACGACGCCATCGCCGGCCGCTGCCTGGTCCAGCCGCCGGTTACATTCGGCCGATAATATGTCGTGCCTGTTCACCAGGTCGCCGGTACCCCAGACCATATAATCGCCGGGAACCGTTACCTCTACATCGAAATTGCAAAAGTCGTTGTAGAACTCGAGGTTTCCCAGGTAAGGATTGCGGTTCCAGCCGTCGATATCATCGTATACGGCTATCCGTGGAAAAAAATAGGCGATAAAAAAAGCGCCGCTGTCGATCTCGCCCGTCCGGATATGCGATGTCTTGTTCAGCGTATAAGCAAAGTCAAGCGACAGATCCACGGCCTGCCCCGGGGCGATCGCAGGCGTCCGAAGTCCCATATCCGTCCCATTGGCGCCTTTTGGCGCGCCGGCCGCCGGTTTTCCTTCGATGGCAACATTGCTCACGGAGACCCCGTCCGTGAGATCATCCGCCCGCACCATCATCATCCGGGCAGCTCCTTTCTTATACAGATTCGGATAGAGCTTAAAGACCAGCTGCCGCAATGTATCCGGACTATTATTCCGGTAGGTAATGGTCTCCTTGCCACTCACGAGCCGCGTCCGCGGATCGAAGCTCACCTGGATGGAATAGTCCGCCCCATTCTGCCAGTAATGCGCCCCCGGCTCGCCTGTCGCCGTGCGCGTACCCTTATCGATAGCCGACT
>DASZOW010000532.1:0-3244 GCA_035550615.1 Puia sp. | reverse complement strand
AGCGTCGCGCGATCGACGGTGGTGCTGTCGATGTAGCCGGTCTTGCCGGCCGTGTAGAACACCTTTACGAAGTTGCCATTGCTGGAAGCTGTGGCGACAAAGCCGTTGTCGAGGGGCTCAATGGAATGCGGGTTGCTGCCTGACCAGGTATACCAGCGCAGCCGGTCGGTGGCGATGTCGACTGCGCCGATGGCGCCGCCCGAGCAGGTAAAATAGATGGTTTTACGGTCGGCCGAGGCTTTTGCATCCGATGGGTTTGTGAACCATTTCTTCCGCTGTTCGGGCACCGTGGAGTCGGTGAGCGGGGACCATTGCCAGACGATGTGTTTGGAAACGGAGGGCGTGGGGTCGATCAGGAGGAGACGGTCCTGCGCTTGTTCCGTGGCGAGGAGGAAAGGTTGTCCGTAGATAGCCGCTGAACAACATACCAGGAGGAGAAATGAGAGTACGACAAGCCGAAGGTTTTTAAGCATGTTTATTTTTTTAGCTTGCCGGCGAATGCCTTTTCGAACTTTTCCACTTTGGGGCGGATCACGAGGTAACAATAGGGTTGCGAGCCGTGGTCGATATAGTAATTCTGATGATAGTCTTCGGCAGGATAAAAGGTGCTTGCCGCGGTGATCTCGGTGACGATGGGGTTGGGGTAGGCGCCCTGCCTGTCCAGTTCCGCTTTATAGTGTTCGGATCGCTGGCGTTGGTCTTCGTTATGATAGAAGATGGCGCTGCGATATTGCGTTCCGATGTCGTTGCCCTGGCGGTTGAGCGTGGTTGGGTCGTGCGATTCCCAGAATACTTTGAGCAGATCGTCGAAGCTGATGACGGACGGGTCATAAATGACCTGCAGGCATTCCGCATGGCCGGTGGTCCCCGAGCAAACTTCTTCGTAGCTGGGGTTGGGGACGTTTCCGCCCATATAGCCGGAGGTTACTTTTAGAACACCCCGGAGCTCCTGGAAGATGGCTTCGGTGCACCAGAAACATCCGGTAGCGAAGGTGGCGATATCAGTTTTTGCCCCTGAGGAGGGTTTATCACTACTCATAGTATATTTTTAAAATGCAGCCGGTTCGGTTTGATGTGGTGCAGCCACCAGAGTACCACCAGCGGATATACAAAATTATGGATAACCAGCAGGACCAGTACGATGGCCATGGATGGATGGGCGACGGAAGGATGGATAAAGAGGGCGCCGAATATAATATAGCTGATAAAATTAAGGGCGTAGTGGAGCGCGAACGGCACCCAGATGGAGCCTGTGACTACATAGGCGCGGGCAAAGGCATAGCCCATGAGGCTCGTGGTCAGGAAAAGAAGGACGATCTGCATCGGAGAGCCGAGGCCGACGGTAAAGAAGTGATAGATGCCGAAGGCCACCGCTGATACCAGGACCGCTTTGGCGGCGCCGAGACGTTTGACCAGGATATAGAGCAGTGCGCCCCGGAAAAGCAGCTCCTCGAAGAGGACGCTTTTGAGATAATGCCAGATGGAGTCGAGGAAGGGCTGTGTGGCGAATGCCGGGTTTTTATGGTAGGGATTGTGGAGAAGGGTCGCCTCGCCGAGATAATAGAGGGTCATATAGGCGGCGGTGAGAGCAAAGCCGATACCGGCCAATTTTAACCGCCTGGGGGTAGGACGAAAGCCTAGCACCTCAAGGTTCTGATGTTCAATGAAATGCAGTAAGATCCAGGAAAGCAGCAGTTCGATGAGGATGGCTATCATGCCATCAAATATAGGCGAAATATGGGCCGATAGGGGATGGGAAGGCGAAATTTAAGACAGCGATTTTGTAAAGTAACTTTATAAGTTTACCTTCGCATTATGGAAAACCACAAATCCGGTCCGGGCGTCCAGGATATAGAGGTGGCCGCGCTTTTGCGGAATACCATTGTGCGCCTTGTCAAGCTCATGCGTCGTGAGACGCGGAATGAGTCACAGCTCTCGCTTACCGAGCGGAGCACCCTGGGTCTTCTTTACCCGGATATTCAGCTTCCCCCTTCCGAAATAGCCCGGAGCGAAAAGGTTACGACACAGAGCATGTCGCAGGTCATCAATCATCTTTACGATCTCGGTTTTATCACGCGGACGCCGTCGGGGGACGACAAGAGAAAGGTTTTTGTTTCGTTGACTGCTGCGGGCCGGGTCAATGTCGAGCAGCGCAGGCAGGAAAAACAGGAATGGCTGGCGCAGATGCTGCATCGGCGGGTGACGCCGCAGGAGAAAGAGGTGTTGGTCGAGTCCATCCGAATACTTAATAAACTTATCGACGAATAGAGAATGGTCAGTCTGCCTAAATTCACAGCATTTCAGAGCCGCAATTACCGGCTTTATTTCTATGGGCAATCCGTGTCGCTGATCGGGACGTGGATGCAGCGTACGGCGGTGAGCTGGGTGGTGTATACCCTGACCCATAGTCCTTTTATGCTGGGGCTGTCCGTGTTTTGCACGCAGTTTCCCTCCTTTGTGCTATCGACGTTGGGTGGTGTCATTTCCGACCGGTATAACCGGTTCCGGGTGTTGCTGTCCACGCAGGCGGCTTCGCTGGTGCAGTCGCTGACGCTGGCGGGTATCGTGCTGGCCGGACATTATACAGTTTGGGAGATCCTGGGTCTGGGCGTGGTGCTGGGGTCTATCAATGCCTTCGATGTTCCGGCGCGACAATCGCTAGTGTATGAGATGATCGATAATAAAGAGCATCTGCCGAATGCATTGGCTTTGAATTCCACGATGGTCAACCTGGCGCGGCTGATCGGGCCGGCGATTGCCGGTTTCGTTTTGCACAAGTTCGCCTATGGCGTCTGCTTCCTGGTGAATGCCTTGAGTTTTATTGCCGTGATCGGCTCGCTTTTGCGGATGAAGCTCAAGCCGTATGTGCGGAAGCCGCGGAAGGTGAATGCGTTTGGCGAGTTCAGGGAGGGCTGGAACTACCTGGTGAAGACGCCTGCCATCTTCCGGGTCATCCTGCTGTTGGCGGCGATGAGTTTGTTCGTCATACCCTTTTCGACCTTGCTTCCCATCTATGCCAAAGTCATCTTTCATGGCAATGCCGCCACGTTTGGATTGATCGATAGCTTTATCGGGCTTGGCGCCATCTGCGGCGCGCTATATCTCACGGGGCAGGATGCGTCGACCGAGCTGGCGCGTAAAAAGACCTTGCGGAATCAGACGCTGATCTTCGGCGTCGGGCTTATCCTGTTCTCCTATACCCCGTGGTTTAGTCTCGCGATGGTCTTCATCGTGATCACGGGTT
>DASZOW010000531.1:0-2234 GCA_035550615.1 Puia sp. | reverse complement strand
AGCATGACCGGCGTTGGATGCTGGTAGATGCCGATAACGTTTTTATGACACAGCGTGAGTTGCCGGCCATGGCGCTGATCCGACCCAGTTTTGGGGAAGAGGGTTTGCGGGTGGAGAGCCGGCTGCATCCCGAGCCGCTTTTTATTCCTTATCGTCCGGTTTCCGGGGAGTTTACCGAGGTGCGGGTTTGGGATGATGGCTGCAGGGCGCAATTTGTCAGTGGCGAGGCCGATGCCTGGTTCTCGGCGGCTTTAGGGCGGGCGTGCAGGCTGGTGTATATGCCCGATGAGATTTTACGGGTCACCGATCAGAGATATGCGCCGCCGGGGAGCGTCACGTCTTTTGCCGATGCGTTTCCATTTCTGCTGATCGGGCAGGCGTCGCTGGATGAGCTGAACGGCAGGCTTTCCCAGGCGATAGATATAACCCGATTCCGGCCAAATATCGTTTTTACCGGTGGGGAGCCTTTTCTCGAGGATTCCCTTGGCGAGTTCAGCATTGGCGCGGTGCGGTTTCAGGGGGTCAAATTATGTGCACGGTGCCCGATCCCGACGATCGATCCTGGGACCGCGGAGCGCGGTAAGGAGCCGTTACGGACGCTGGCGACGTATCGCATGCAGAATAATAAGGTCTATTTCGGTCAGAATCTCGTGCACCAGGGGGTGGGTGAGATTGCGGTGGGCGACCCTATCCTTGTTTCCTGACGGCCACGTAGAAGTTCCGGTCCACGGAGAGGTTGCCGTCTCCGGCGGCGCCGTTGCCGGTTTCGCCTACGATGAGGATGCCGGGGCCTGAGCCGGTGGGGTGCGGCCGTCCCCCGGTGGGCTGGGCCGTATGGTTGGACCGGAGGTCGATGCTGCCTGTTTCGAGCGGCCGGCCGCCGGTGCCGGCGCGGATCGTCTGCCACTCGTCTGTAGGCGTGATCCATTGTTCGGGTCTTGTGCCGATAAAGACCTTTACCGGCATGTTGAAGCCTTTGACGCAGTTGGTCCAGCGGTAGCTGATGAGGTCGCCATTACTTTGATAAGCCAGCACCGGGATCTTCGTAGTGCGGAGATACTGGTCGAAGACTTTGGAGAGATCGGTGTGTGCGTAGTTGCTGATATAGTCTTCGATCTGTGTTGTCGTCACGGTCTGGTGATAAAAGGTCGATTGAAGTCCATGCAGCATGCCGCGGAAAGCCGAATCGCCCATGATCTGGCGGATCATGTGGAGCATATTCCCACCTTTGTAGTACATATCGCCGGAGCCTTCTTTGTTGACGTTGTAAATGCCGATGATCGGTTTGTCGTTCTCGATGTTCTTGCGGGTGCCGATGCAGTAGTCGTTGCCGGCTTCGGTACCATAGAGGTAGGTGGTGTAGAGCGTTTCCGTGTAGTTTGTAAAGCCTTCATGCACCCACATGTCGGCGGCGTCTTTGTCGGTAATGTTGTTGCCGAACCATTCGTGCCCGCTTTCGTGGACGATGATAAAATCCCATTTGAGTCCCCAGCCGGTGCCGGAGAGATCGCGGCCGAGATAGCCGTTGGCAAAATGGTTGCCGTAGGCGACATTGCTTTGGTGTTCCATGCCGAGGTGGGGCGCTTCCACCAGTTTATAGCCATCCTCGTAGAAGGGATAGGGGCCCATCCAGTATTCGAAGGCGCGGAGCATGGTGTCGGCCTGTTTGAATTGAAGTTTTGCCTTTTCCAGGTTATAGTCCAGCACCCAATAGCTGCAATCGAGGTTGCCTTTTTCGCCATGGAATTCCGAGGTCCAGTTGGCATATTTTCCGATATAGGGGATGATATCGTAGGAGTTGATGGGGTTGACGACCGTCCAGGTATAGGTGGTGGTGCCATTGCCGTTGGCGTGTTTGTCTTTGAGGCGGCCATTGCCGATGGCTAAGAGACTGTCGGCGCAGGTGATATGCATGATCACGCCGTTGTCGGGCTCATCGTAGAGATGATCTTTACATGGCAGCCAGCAACTGAGGCCGAGGCCTTCGTCGGCTACCGTCATCCAGGGGCGGCCTTGTGCGTCTTTGGTCCAGATCCAGCCGCCACCCCAGGGTGGGCGCACGGCTACTACGGGGGCGCCGGAATATTTCAAGACGATGGTCTCTA
The DNA here is from genome assembly GCA_035550615.1 of Puia sp. Taxonomy (GTDB): domain Bacteria; phylum Bacteroidota; class Bacteroidia; order Chitinophagales; family Chitinophagaceae; genus Puia. Next base: position 129 of record DASZOW010000531.1, on the reverse strand, counting down.
TGCTGCCGGCTTTGAGCTTTTTGGGCATTCTAACATGAAAGACATTGCCTTCGCGGGCATAGGTCAGCGCTTTTTTCTTCCAGGTTGCCGACAGCAGCTGCATGGGCTCCTGCAGGTCGATCTGCAGGG
>DASZOW010000530.1:0-7126 GCA_035550615.1 Puia sp. | reverse complement strand
AGCGCCTGGTCGTCGTCGCTGATGGCTCCCGTAAGCTCGTCGAGCAGCCCTTCTGCCAGGGTGCCACGCAGTCCGTCGCTTTTTTGTTTTATGCGTTCTGTAGAAGATAGATTCTTATTCTCACTCATAATATTATCCTGTTCAATAAACATCTTTGGTATAACGGCCTGCCTCCCGGAGCTGTTCGAGATAGCTTTCGGCCTGGGCCGCGTTCCTGTTCCCTTCCTTGCGGATGATGGACAGCAGTGTTTGTTCTACGTCTACGCTCATGGGTTCCTTGGCGCCGCAGACATACACATGGGCGCCCGATTCCAGCCAGCGGAAAAGATCGGCCGATTGCTTCTCCATCTTGTGCTGCACATACACCTTCTGCGCCTGATCGCGGGAAAAGGCGGTATTGATACGCGTTAGAACGCCTGTCTTTACCCAGTCCTGGATCTCGGTTTGATAGAGGAAATCCGAGGTGAAATGGCGGTCGCCGAAAAAGAGCCAGTTCCTGCCGGACGCGCCCTGGACATCACGCTGCGCCAGGAAGGACCGGAAGGGAGCGATGCCCGTACCCGGGCCGATCATGATGATATCTGCATCCGGCGCCGGAAGCCTGAACTGCGAGTTGTGATGTATATAGAATTCAATGGCCTCGTCCGGTCTCAACTGGGAAATGCAGTCGGAGCAGAGCCCGAATTTGGTTTCCTGGTTGACGGTAAAGGTATCGCGGGTAACCGTCAGATGGATCTCATCCGGATGCGCTTCGGGCGATGACGAGATGGAATACAGTCTTGGGGCAATCGGTTCGAGGATGCCGACAACGTCGTGGAACTGGGCCTTATCCTTGACCGGATAGATCTTCAGCAGATCGAGCAGCCCGATCCTCGTCTCGGGGATCTCCTGTTTCACCACGGCCGCATATTTTTTGACGACGCGCTCCGGCAGATAAACGATATTGAGTTTTTTACGCAACAGCTGTGACAACGGCAGCTCCTCGGAACGGTGCGGATAGGGGCGGGCCGGATCGGCGCCCGTGAGCGCAAAGATGCCTTCCACGACGGCGGCCGGATTCTCCGGGACGATGCCGAGGCTGTCGCCAGGCTGATATTCGACACCTTCCGCGGCGATCTCGAGGTGATACGTTTGTTTACCCGATCCGCGGTCGTTGAGATTGACATTGGTGAGCACCGTGCCGGTATAGATCTTTTTCCCCGAGGGACGGGCGACGGCCGGAGCTGTTTGTACGGAAGGCGCAGCGGTCTCGCGGGCGGGGCTGCTCAGCTGCTGAAGCACGCGGTCGAACCAGCGGCCGGCTTCGGTCTCATATTCGGTATCGCACTTCTGGAGATCCAACAGACGCTGGCCGCCGATCTTGTGCAGCTGCTGGTCGACATCTTCCCCGGCCTTGCAGAAAAGGGGATAGGCGGTATCGCCCAGCGCCAATACGCTAAATCTCATCCGTTCCAGGCGGACCTCGCCGCGGTGGATATGGTCATAGAACTTTTTTGCGGCGGCAGGCGGCTCGCCATCACCCTGGGTGCTGATCACCGTAAGAAAATATTCTTCCTTGGCCAGATCGTTGAGCCGGTATTGTTCCAGCCCGACCAGCTTGGCCTGGATGCCCTTCTTTTTGGCCCTTGCGGCAAAATCCGTGGCCAGCTTTTTTGCATTCCCGGTTTCGGTGCCGTAGGCGATCGTGATCTTCACGGGAGCGGCGGCGGGTGTTTCGGGCGCTGCCTGCGAGACAGCGGGCAGCGCGGCGGTCGTGGGCACAGCTGCCGGAACGGCAACAGCGCCTTGTGCTACCACACCGGCCAGGTAGCCGCTTAGCCAGATTAATTCCTCGCGGGAAGAACCGGCGATCAATTCCTGCATCAGGGTCATTTTCGGCGTGGTCAGCATATAGTCGTTTTTTGTACGAGTGAAGGAAAATATTGTTCATGGCCCGGGTTGTCCGGCAGCCAGTGAAAATCGGCGTGCAGCGCCGCCACCTTCCCGATGATGACCAGGGTAGGAGAGGCATAGCTGGCTCCCGCGGCAGCGGCGAGATAGTCATGTACCGGATAGGCCGTAACGCGCTGCATCGGGGTAGTGGCCTGCTCGATCACGGCCACCCATTTGTCTTCAGCTATGCCGCGTTGAACGAGATGGCCGATCAACGTATCGAGCGGTTCCGACGACATGTAGAAAACAAGGGTGTCGGCAGTTTGCGCCAGATCCTGCCAATAGGTTTCATCGATCGTTTCCGGCCGATAGCCTGTGAGAAAACGGACGGCGGTAGCATGTTCTCTTGCCGTCAGCGGAATGCCGGCATACGCGGCTGCGCCAAGAGCTGCGGTGATACCCGGTACCAGTTCGTAAGGGATCTGGTGCCGCACCAGCGTCTGCAGTTCGTCGAGCACATTGGAGAAAATACTGACGTCGCCGCCTTTGAGCCGGACCACCAGTTTACCCTGGCGGGCGTGATCCACGAGCAGGGCATTGATATCGGTCTGGGGCGTGGAACCATGATTGCGGTTCTGCTTGCCTACCGGGATGACCAGGGCGTCGGGCCGGGTATAATACCGGAGGATATCGGGGCTCACCAACCGGTCCACGATGACGACGTCCGCGCGTTGCAGATAACGCAGCGTGCGAATGGTGAGCAGCTCCGGATCGCCGGGGCCGGCTCCCGCCAGGATCACTTTACCGGTATGTGGGATCGGATTGCTCATGGTTGCAACATCAGGGCGCCTACGGTTACAAAACTGGTTTCATCAATGAGGATCGCCCCGCCGCTTGCCGGCAGGTCGTTATAGGCATCGTAAGGCAGCGGGCTGGCCGTCCGGATCGTAACCTTGACGATATCGTTCAGACCGGCCTGGCCGGGGGAAACCTGCTTCTCAAGGGTATTGACATCCAGCCGGTATTCGATATCGCGTACCGCGCTGCGTACGGTCCGGCTGCCAAGCTGCAGAATGTATTTGTTGCCCGGCACGAGTGCTTTGCTATCCATCCAGCACACCAGCGCCTGGAATTCCTGTTCTACACGCGGCGGATGATCGCCGTTGACAAGGAGGTCGCCGCGACTGATATCCAGATCGTCCTCCAGTTGCAGGATGACGCTTTGTGGAGCAAAAGCTTCTTCTACTTCACGGCCGCCGACCTCGATGGTCTTGATACGCGAGACGAGCCCGGCAGGAAGCACGGTGATCCTGTCGCCCTTGCGGTAGATGCCGCTCGTGATCTTCCCGGCATAACCCCGATAGTCGTGAAGCTCTTCCGTTTGCGGCCGGATGACATATTGTACGCTTAACCGGCCCCGTTTCAGATCGGTGTCGACGTCGAGCTGCACGTTCTCCAGCAGTTCCAGCAGCGCCGGTCCTTCGTACCACGGCGTGGTGGAGGTACGCTCTACGATATTGTCTCCCTTGAGCGCGCTGATCGGCAGATAAGTCACGTCCTTCAATCCGAGCGTACGCGCCATCTCCGCATAGTCGATCACGATATTGTTATAGCGGTCCTGCGAATAATCCACAAGATCCATCTTGTTGATGGCAACCACGACATGGGGGATATTGAGCAGGGAGGCGATTATCGAATGCCGCCGCGTCTGCTCGACGACGCCGTTGCGGGCATCCACCAGGATGATGATCAGGTTGGCATTGCTCGCTCCGGTGACCATGTTCCGGGTATATTGGATATGTCCGGGCGCATCGGCAATGATGAACTTTCTCCTGGGAGTGGAGAAATATTTGTAGGCCACGTCGATGGTAATACCCTGTTCGCGTTCGGCACGCAGACCGTCGGTCAGCAGCGCCAGGTCGATCTCGCCGGCCGTTTTATTCTTGCTTTGTTGCTCGAGGGCCGCCAGCTGGTCGACCAGGATGCTCTTGCTATCATACAGCAGACGGCCAATGAGTGTGCTCTTCCCATCGTCCACGCTTCCCGCAGTAATAAATCTCAGTAGGTCCATTGTAATATGTTTAGAAGTAACCGTTCTTTTTTCTGTCTTCCATGGCGGCTTCCGATACCTTGTCGTCGATCCGCGTTTCGCCGCGTTCGCTCGTACGGGTAGCCGTAATCTCGGAGATGATATCGTCGATGCCCGATGCGGCCGATTCGACGGCGGCCGTACAGGTCATATCGCCCACCGTGCGGTAACGCACCCGGCGGCGTTGTACGCGATCGCCGGCATCGATCCGGATAAAGGGCGATACGGCCACCCATTGGCCTTCATAATCGATGACCTCGCGGTCGTGGGCGAAATAGATGGACGGCAAGGCGATCTTCTCGCGGCGGATATAGTTCCAGATATCCAGCTCCGTCCAGTTGCTGATCGGGAATACACGGACATTCTCGCCTTTTCTGATCTTGCCGTTATAGGTATTCCAAAGCTCGGGACGCTGGCGTTTGGGATCCCAGCCGCCGAATTCCTCGCGAACGGAGAAGATACGCTCCTTGGCCCGCGCCTTTTCCTCATCCCGGCGTGCGCCGCCGATGCACGCATCGAAGCCGAACTCTTCAATGGTATCCAGCAGCGTATACGTCTGCAAACCATTGCGGCTGGAGAATTTGCCCCCGGGCTCGGTCAGCTGCCGGGCGCGGATGGTGTCCTCTACCTGCCGGACGATCAGGGTTTCCCCGATGCGCGCAGCCAGCTGGTCACGGAATTGCAGGGCTTCCGGGAAATTGTGTCCCGTATCGACATGGACCAGCGGAAAGGGAAATTTGCCAGGCCGGAAAGCCTTCAGCGCCAGATGAACCAGCGTAATGGAATCTTTACCCCCGCTAAACAACAAGGCCGGACGCTCGAATTGCCCCGCCACTTCCCGGAGGATGTGGATGGACTCGGATTCCAGCTGGTCCAGATAATCTAAGCGGTGTGTTAATTCGTTGCTCATAGTTGAATAATCTATACGTTACGGTCAATTGCTATGCAAACCACATTCTTTTTTACTGTTGTCTTCCCACCACCAGCGGCCGGCGCGGAAATCTTCACCCGGCCGGATGGCGCGCGTACAGGGCGCACAGCCGATGCTGACAAATCCCCGGTCATGCAGCGGGTTATAAGGGATATTATGCTGATCGATAAAGGCTCGCACCTGCTGCGTATCCCAATGCAGGAGCGGGTTATATTTCAGGATATTGTTGCCTTCGTCCCACTCGATCACCTGGTGGTCCCGGCGTTCGGGCGAATGCTCGGCGCGCAGTCCCGTGACCCATACCTCCTGGCCATGCAGCGCACGTTTCAGCGGCTCTACCTTACGGATATGGCAGCATTCCTTGCGATTGGCCACCGATTCATAAAAGGCATTGGGCCCCTTGTCGTTCAAAAAAGTTTCCAGCCGATCCCTGTCGGGATAATAGGCCTGAACCCGGGTCCCGTATTTTTCATTGGTGGCGCTCCACACGGAATAGGTCTCGGCAAAAAGCCGGCCGGTGTCGAGCGTAAAGATGGATACCGGGAACGCATTCTGCAGGATATAATGGGCGATCACCTGGTCTTCGATGCTGAAGCTGGTGGAAAAAGTCACTTTGCCCGGGAAACGGCGCGTCAGCTCGGCCAGGGCATCCTCGATGGATAATCCACTAATTAGGTGGAGTAATAGCGAAGCCGGATTTTTTGTATCTATTGTATTGTCCATGAGCCGTGGTGATGGTGGTGATTGAATTCAGAAAGCCTGTCGGGAAGGCGGATAGACTGTAGGGATCAACAGCAACAGCAGCAACAACAATATTTGCTGTTGGCATGGAAGGAGGGATGCTGCGTCAAGGAAGGATTCGTTGTCATGCTATTGTCTACCATTATGATGGACAAAGATAGTAGATAAAAATTAAAAAAGGGCCTAACGGCCCCTTTTTTTTATTCCACCAATATTTTTTGTATTGTCGACCCCGTATCGGTAATTACCTCAACAAAATAGATACCCCGGTTAACGGCCCCTACCGGCAGGGAGTTCAGGTAGCCCTGTGTCTCCACTTGCAGGATGGTCTTGCCGGAGACATCCATCAGCCGGATCTGCTGGGTATTCACGGTAGTGCTGATATAAAGATTGCCATTCTGCACCGGGTTGGGATAGATCGTGATGCCGCCGGGTCCGCTGCCGTCAATCGTTCGGATGGGAGACCAGCTGTATTGGCCGTCCTGGTCGACGATCCGCAGCCTGTAATAATTGGGGCCCTCCGCCACGCGGGTATCGGTATACAGGTAGTTGTTGAGGCCGGAGCCATCCACGGCGGCCGGCAGCGAGTCTAGTGCAGTAAAATGCAGGTTATCGGTGCTTTTCTCGATAATAAAACGGCTCACGCCTGCAGCGTCCGAGGTGCTCCACTGCAGCAGCCCATTGTAGCCGGATCTTACGGCCGTAAACGACAGGAGCGTTAGCGGCAGCGGGATAGCGTTGGCAGGTCCGCCGTTATCGATCCAGAACTCGGAGAAGCCGTTTACCTGGTATTCGGCATAATAGCCGTTAGCGTTGGGAACGATGCTCACGTCGCTATGCGGCAGATGGAAAAGGAAGGTCCCGCTGGTGTCGTTGGTAAACAGACCGTCCTCCAGCGATGCATTCGCGCTGCTGAATTGCGTAACGCCGGATTGATAGGCATCGGCGATCGTGGTGCAGGTACCGCATCCCGTGGCATTCGTCAGCGTTTTGGCTTCATTATCGGTAAAATAAAAGCGGACGCTGACAGGTGAGGCCGGGGCATTGGCCGGCTGGATCACGATATTCCGGTCGAGATAGTACTGGGTTTTATCGTAGCGGACCGTACCGGTTTGATTAAAGAAGACCTTGACCTTGGTAGCCCCGAGATCCTGCCCATTGGGATTGATCGATGCGATGCGGTTTCCCGTGCCGCCGAGATCGAAATCGATCCAGCTATTGCCGCTGACAGACTGGGTCAGGCTGTCGCTGGCGCCGGTATAAACGGTAGCCTTATCGAATACGTGGATGTCATCGACGCCGACGCCTTCATAAGACGTGGCAGGGTCGCTGCTCATGACGATGCGGAAACGCACTTTGGGTGCGGCCGGGACATCGTAGCTGGATACATGCCATTTGGGATAGGAAAGCTGCCAGGCCTGCCTGGTGCTGTTGTCATACCAGTTGGTGCCGCTGCCGACTGATCCTAATTTGATCCAGGTCGAGTCGTCGGT
>DASZOW010000529.1:0-21357 GCA_035550615.1 Puia sp. | reverse complement strand
AAAGCAGCGCTTACCAGCGACTATACAGAAGGGCTAAGCGCTTTTATCTCAAAAAGGGCTCCGCAATTCAAGGGAGAATAAGGGAATGAGTCCCTTAAAAAAGCTCGATCAACTATGTTATACGAATTCAAAGGCCACCGGCCCGTGGTTGACCCCAGCTCCCTGGTGCACCCACAAGCAGCCGTCACCGGCAATGTCGTCATCGGCAAGCATGTATATATAGGCCCCGGCGCCGCTATCCGCGGCGATTGGGGTCGGATCGTCATCGAAGACGGCTGCAATGTCCAGGAGAACTGCACCATCCATCTGTTCCCCGGCGCCACCGTCCGTCTCCGCGAGGGGGCGCATATCGGTCACGGCGCGATCGTACATGGCGCCACCATCGGCCGAAACTGTCTCATAGGCATGAACGCCGTCATCATGGACAATGCCGTCATCGAAGACGAATGCATTGTCGGCGCCCTCAGCTTTGTCAAGGCCGGAACTATCGTACCCGCACGCAGTCTGCTGGCAGGAAATCCGGCCCGCATCCTGAAACAGGTCAGCGATGAAATGCTGCAATGGAAAACAGAAGGCACCGGCATCTATCAACAGCTCCCGAAAGACATGCAGGAATCGTGGAAACCTTGTGAACCGCTGTTGCCGGGAGAAGATACCCGATCTGCGATGGATACTCTACCTGCCAACCCCACCTATCGCCCCTGGCAGGAGACGGGGCAAAATGTGGAAGAGTCCGCGCAGGCCTATGGGCATGGCCGGCGAACGTATACGATAGAAGAATACCTGAGCCTGGAAAACGAATCACTGGACAAGCACGAATACTATAAAGGCGAGATCTATTTGATGGCCGCCACCCGCGTGGATCATGTTACAATCGGTATAAACCTTATCGCCCGCATCAAGCCCAAACTGGCAAACACACCTTGTAATCTATTTAACGACAATCTGCGGGTCCACGTACAAGCCAACACCCTTTACACCTATCCGGATCTCATCATTATATGTGGAGAGCCGGTTTTTTCGGATGACGCAGAGAACGGCGTCACCAATCCAGGCGTCATCATCGAGATCTTATCCTCCTCGACCCAAAACTATGATCGCGGCGACAAGTTCCGGCTCTACCAGGACCTGCCCTCATTGCAGGAATACATTCTGATCGACTCCAGGTCAGTACTGGTAGAATATTTCAGCCGGCAGCAGAATGGGAGCTGGCCACTGCAGAAATACGATCAGCTTACCGACAGCTTCCGGATCAATACGGCTGGTATCTCGTTGACCCTGGCCGAGATCTATGAAAAGGTCAGGTTTTTAAAGGCCCGCTAAAGCAGTATCTTTGCGTTCCAATGGAGAAATCGAACTTTGTCGACCAGATCAGGGTCTTCTGCAGAAGCGGACACGGAGGAGCCGGCAGCAAACATTTTATGCGGACCAAATTCAATGCCATGGCGGGACCGGATGGCGGCGACGGCGGTCGTGGCGGACATATCATCCTGCGTGGAAGCAAGCATCTCTGGACGCTTCTCCATCTCCGGTATTACAAAAATGTGCTGGCGGAGAACGGCGAGGCCGGTAGCGGCAATAACTGCACCGGCCGGTTCGGCAAAGACATCTATATCGAAGTGCCGCTCGGCACCATTGCCCGGGACGAAGAGACCGGCAAACTGGAAGCGGAGATCCTCGAAGACGGCCAGGAGATCGTCTGGCTCAAAGGAGGCCGCGGCGGTCTCGGTAATGCCAACTTCGCCACTCCCACCAATCAGGCGCCCGAACACGCCCAACCCGGGCTCCCCGGTGTGGAAGGATGGAAGATCCTGGAACTGAAAGTACTGGCAGATGTGGGTCTCGTGGGCTTTCCCAACGCAGGGAAATCGACCCTCCTGTCCGTGATCACCGCAGCACGTCCCAAGATCGCCGATTATGCCTTTACGACCCTGACGCCGCAGCTCGGGATGGTAGCCTACCGTGACGGACGATCTTTCTGTATCGCCGATCTCCCGGGCATCATCGAAGGCGCGGCCGAAGGGAAAGGCCTCGGTCATCGGTTCCTGCGCCATATCGAAAGGAACCCGATCCTGCTCTTCCTCATCCCCGCCGACAGCCCCAATCACGGCCAGGAATTCCGCATCCTCGTCCACGAGCTGGAAAAATATAACCCCGAACTGCTACACAAACGCTTTATCATCGCCATCAGCAAAAGCGATATGCTCGATGATGAACTGAAACAAGCCATCGCCAGAGAGCTTCCTGCCGATATTCCCCATCTTTTTATCTCTTCGGTAGTTCAACAAGGCCTTGTCGAACTAAAGGACCTGCTTTGGCAGACCCTGAACGAGCCTGTTACGAATTAACAAAAGAGTTTATATTGAAATAGGGAATTAAGGTAAGGAAACCTTATTCCCCGATGAGCTCTGGCCGACGCCCTGCAGGGCTTTCTGGATATCGGTAAAGTTCATCTTGTTCAGCTGTTGTTGTGTCAGATTGCTCAAAGACGTATTGGAGAGAACGTTACCCGGGATGATCACATAACGGTAAAAATATCCGGCACCCGAGGTCTTATCATAGCTCAGATCGTAATTGTAGGAAGTAATCTCAATGGCGCCTACGCTAAAGGCCTCGCCGACTCCGTAGGACGAAAAATCCGATACGCTCTCCGCTACCGTGTCTCCCGAACTGGAAACATATCCGAGGTAACCTACGACAGCCCCGCGTGAAAGTACGTTTGCCGTAATGGCTTTATTTGTGAAGTCCTGAAAGTAAAGTGTATCCTGAGAATCATAGGTCATGGCTAAAGCGGTCCATGACGAATAATAAACGCTATCCTGTACTACCGTTGTGGTGGTCTTTTTACAGCCAGTAGTAAAGAATATACCGATCACAACAACTGCCGCCAGGAGGAATTTCAATTTTCTCACAAATTTTAATTTTAAAGTTAACGATTAAAGGCTGTTTTATCAGAATACGCAATCTTACAGAAAATGGTCTATACAAAATCGGTAAAAACAAAGTTTTTACCGGTCAATATAAAGATACTACTTTTTTTTCACTGTTGCCAGCGGGCTGTTATCCTTCCAACGCCATAGATGCATACACGCATACGTTCGGTACGGGCTCCATTTTGCCGAAATACGTAAAAGGCTTTCTCTAAACGCCTTCTTATCATTCCGATCCAGTTTGTATAGCCCGATCATCGCATTCTGGATACCCCAGTCATCAATGGCAAAAACGTCTTCTCTCCCCAGGCCGAACATCAACAGCATTTCGCTCGTCCACCGTCCAACACCCTTGATCCGGGTAAGATAGGCGATCACCTCTTCATTATCCATCTTGCCCAGCTTACGGTGATCCATGCCCTCATCTACTGCAAACTTTGCGACATTGTGGACATAGCTTGTCTTGGCATTGGACAAGCCGATGGATCGCAGCCTTTCGAAGGGTGTCGCCAGGACTTCCGCCGGTGTTGGGATCCGGTTCCCGTATATCGCCAGAAACCTTTGGCGGATCGTATCTGCCACTTTGGTGGAAAGCTGCTGGCTCATAATAGAGGAGATGAGATAGAAATGGATATCCTTGCGCTTGCTGATGCTGATAGGCGCATGCGTCTCGAGCAGCTTTTTCAATTTTCTGTCTTTGGACAGATGAAGTAAATATTCCATGAAAGAATTTGTCCTTAAATGTAGAATTTTGTCCGATGTCGCTCAAGCTAATTGTGACAAAAGACGGGTCCCACACCATCCAAGGGGCCGGCGGAGTAACCTACCACTCCACCTTTGGCGCCATCCAGGAATCTATGCATATTTTCATCAATGCCGGGCTGCGGGCGATCGGGGATCGTGACCCCATCCGCATCTTCGAGCTGGGGTTTGGAACCGGGCTAAACGCGCTGCTGACCTTGCTGGAAGCGGCCGATAAAGGCCGGGCGGTGTACTATGAGGCCGTGGAAACAGAACCCCTGGCGGCTGACATGGCCAAGGAATTGAACTACTGCAGCCAGCTGGGCCGGACGGGCTGCGAATCTTTTTTCGAACGGCTGCATGGCTCTTCCTGGGAAACGCCCGATATCCTGCATCCAGGCTTTACCTTTTTCAAGACCCGCCGGCCGGCGCAAGGTTACCTGCTAAGGCAACCCGCCGACCTGGTCTATTATGATGCGTTCGACCCGGCGACGCAGCCGGAACTATGGACGCCGGAAGTACTCCAGGGGTTATACGGGCAACTGGCGCCGGGTGCGCTGCTGGTCACCTATTGTTGTAAAGGCGCTGTGCAAAGGGCGCTTCGATCCGCCGGGTTCGCAGTGGAAAAATTACCCGGTCCACCGGGAAAAAGGGAGATTCTTCGGGCGAGAAAACCATAGGCCGATGGTATATCGGGAGCAATGGCTCAGGCAAATGTATAGCTCACTCCCCCATCCTTTTCATCCTTGAGGACGATACCCAGCTGAAGAAGCTGATTGCGGATCTTATCGCTGGTAGCATAGTCTTTTCTCGAACGGGCGTCCTTGCGGATCTCTATGAGCAGCTCCATGACGCCGGAAAGCTTTTGGTCGTCGCCGGCCGATTCGCCTTTTAATCCAAGGATATTCTCCAGGTAATCGGTGAAATAACGTTTCATCAGCTGCAGGGTGCCGATGCTGATGGCGCCGCGGCGGATCTGTCCGCCTTTAAGACTATTGATCACCGGCGCCAGCTCAAAAAGATTGGCCAGCACCTTGGCGGTATTGAAATCGTCGGACATGAATTCGTCCAGCTCGAGCAATAACTTACGAACATGGTCATCCAGCGTGGGGTCTCCGGCCGTACTGGGGCTGCCGTTGCCTGCGACGTCCAGCAATGCCTCGTCGGCAACGATCTTTTTCAACAGCTCATAAGCCTCCCAAAGCCGTTTTAAGCCTTTTTCCGCAGCCTGCAATGCCTCATTACTGAAATCCAGCGTACTGCGGTAGTGCGTTTGCAAGATAAAAAACCGGATCGTCATCGGTGAATACGCCTGCTGCAATAAAGGATGAGAGCCGGTGAACATCTCCGTTAGCCGGATCTGGTTTCCATAGCTCTTGCCCATCTTCTTCCCGTTGAGGGTGATCATATTGTTATGCAGCCAATAGCGCGCGGGGACATGTTTATTGCAGATCGTGCTTTGCGCGATCTCGCTTTCATGATGAGGGAACTGCAGATCCATGCCGCCGCCATGAATGTCGAACTGCTCACCGAGGTACTTGGTGCTCATGGCGGAACATTCGATATGCCATCCCGGGAAGCCTTCGCCCCATGGGCTTTGCCAGCGCATGATATGCTCGGGCGGAGCTGCTTTCCATAAGGCAAAATCCTGGCGGTTGTGCTTTTCTTCCTGTCCGTCCAGGTCGCGGGTGGTCTCCAGCAGATCGTCCAGCACCCTGCCGCTCAGCTTGCCATAAGGATAATGCGCCGCATATTTTTTTACGTCGAAATATACCGAACCATTGACCTCATAAGCATATCCCTCCTGGATGATCTTTTCGATCATGCCGATCTGCTCCACGATATGGCCGGTGGCCGTCGGCTCGATGCTGGGGTCCAGGTTATTGAATTGATGCATAGCCCAGTGGAAGAGGTTGGTATATTTTTGCACCAGCTCCATGGGTTCCAGCTTCTCCACCACGGCCTTCCTGGCGATCTTGTCCTCCGCCTCGCGGCCTTCCTCCTCGAAATGACCTGCATCCGTGATATTCCGCACATATCTTACTTTATAGCCAAGATGCAACAGATAGCGGTAGATGAAATCAAAGGTGATAAAAGGCCGTGCATGACCCAGGTGACTTTCGCCGCTGACCGTAGGACCGCATACATACATGCCCACATGACCGGCTGCAAGCGGAATAAAAATCTCTTTCTGTCTGGTGTAGGAATTATAGACCTTCAGCTGGCTCATAAGCCCCGAAGATACGACTCTTTTGCCGCCCGGACCATCCTCGGATCATGGCTTTGTTTGGCGCAGCTCCATGTCGGCAATCACCGGATTATGGTCCGACCAGGGCAGAGAGAACTTGCGGCATTGCAATACGTGGAATGCCGGGCTTGCAAGGATGTAGTCGATTCGCAGTGTGGGTGAAATATGCACATAGGTCCGGCCGATACCGAACCCTTTCTGCAGGAAAGCGTCCTGCCAGTTCTTCCGGATAGTAAAATAGGTATACGAGTTAGGCACGTCATTGAAATCTCCGCATATCATCGTGGGATAGGGGCTCTTGTCCAATTGAGCACGCACCTCCTCCGCCTGGTCGCCCCGATGGCGGAACGCATATCCCAATTTCTTTGCAATGGACCTGGAAGCCATCAGGATACTGTCATCCACATTCCTGATGATCTCGAGGTCGTGAAAATCCTTGCCATGAAAAAGCACCGACTGAAGATGCGTGGTGAAAACGCGTATGGTATCCTTTCCTATATGGATATCCGCTGAAATAAGGCTCTCTGTGGTATGAAAGCCCCCCGGCCGGGAATAGGCCATCACCATGCTGTCGACGATTGGATACCGCGAGAAGATGATCACCCCGGCCTCGTATTTATGACTGCGATTGACATAATCCCGGGAAAAAAAATAGTAAGGAAAATGAAGCCGTTTCTGCAGAGAGGGAATGTCGCAGCTATCCCCCGGAAGGTCAGAATTATAGAATTCCTGGACACAGAGTACGTCGGGACGTTGTCCGGCGATAAAATCCAGCATCCTGGGGCGGTGGCCGGAAGCGCCTTTTTTCTTCGTAATAAAGTCGTCGAAGCTACGCACATTCCAGGTCATGACCCTTAGGGTCCCCGGCGCCTTTTCCTCCTGGAAGGAATGTCCCGGGTGCAAGGCCAGAAAGCTGTGGATATTGGGCCAGCCGATGATGAGGGCTACAAGCGAGAGCAGCGCCCAGCGCCGCCAGCCGGGTAAAAAGATGCCGGCCACAAAAAAGCAGAGAAGCAGGGCCAGCAATAATGGAAAGATGAGTCCGAGCAGGGCGATCATCCACCAACGCCCCGGATGGAGGACAGCATTTGAACAGGCCAGCAAAAAAAGGATGACCGTGACGATGTTCAGCACGACGAACAGGCGGCGGGTGAGTATTCGCAATAACCCCATGGCAAACCCTAAGTTACAAATCTTCTTCGTCAGCAGCCCTTTTCAGGATCTCTTTTTCCTCGTCGGTGAGAAAACGATATCCCTGCTGGTTGATCTTGTCCAGGATCTCGTCGATCCGCTGCTGGGTGACATTCGGAATCTTTTTGAACGGCTGAGTGCCGGAAACCTTATAATAGAACTCGTCCCGTGGAGAACGGCCTTTTCTTTTTTTGTCCGGATTGAAGAGATCGTTACTCCAGTCGAACAGCTGATTCATCCATAAACTCCAGTCATGGCCTTTGCGCAACCGGTAGATAAAGAAATAGCCTGCCGCGCCGCCTGCCAGGTTGGCGATATAGGCAGGTATGTCGCCGGTAGGAAGAGTGGAGAAATTCACGATCAGATAAAGTACACCGAGTATCCAAAGTGGCACTCCGCCATTGATCATCGGGAAAATGCGGTACCGGGGTGCGACGGCCATGACGGCGACCGCAACAGCCATTATGGAGGTATTGGCGCCTGCCAACAGGGCTACTGCCGCCTGGGCATGGAATCTTGGGAAAATGCCGTAAGCCAGCAGAAAGAAAACGGCTCCCGCCACGCCCCCATAGAGATAAATGGGGATCAGTTTGCGATTTCCCGTAAGGTCCTGCAGGATATATCCGAATCCCCAAAGCCAGAACAGGTTTGCAATAAAGCGGAAAACATGCTGGTCGGAGAACATGAAGGTGAGCAGCGTCCACGGACGGCCGGATAATTTATCGAAGCTGCCGGACAGGAAGACCCAGGAAAGAACATTGGTCTGATAAGTCGCGGGGTTCAGCACGTTCACGGTATAGATCACGTAGATGAACTTGAGTATAACGAACGCTACGGCATTCAGGACCACGAGCTGAACCAGCGCATTCCCATCCTGCCCCAAGGTCATCTTCTTGCGATAGTTGTCTTCCATTACACGCATACTATTGAGTATATGAAGTTACAAAACGCCGTATCTCCCACCCTATCTTGTAACGTTTTTGCCTGGCAAACAGTTCAGTAAAAGTTTCTTCGGTTCGTCCGGTTCCAGTAGATCACCAGCAGCAATCCCACGAGACCGCCGCCGAGATGAGCCCAATGCGCCACATTATCGCCCGCCGAAGCACGGACGCCGGAAAAAAGCTCGATGGCGGCGTAACCTAGAACAACCCATTTGGCCTTTATCGGCACGAAAAAATAGAGATAGATCAGGCTGTTCGGGAACAGATACCCGAAAGCCGCCAGGCAGCCAAAGATGGCGCCGGACGCTCCGAGTGTGGCTTCATTGACCCGGAAACTGGGGTCATAAAGAAGATCCTGCTGTGCCTGGATCGGTAGAAAATGAAATTGATCCATTACAGGCGCCATCTCATGATAAAGCACCGCCAGATGACAGACCGCGGCCCCGATACCGCTTACCATATAGAAAACCAGGAACCGCTTGCCGCCCCAATAGTTCTCGAGAACCGCCCCGAACATCCACAAGGCAAACATATTGAAAAGAATATGTTCAAAATTGTGAGCGTCATGAAGGAACATATAAGTCACCAGCTGGTGAGGCTTGAAAAGCGCTGAATGCACATCATGCAGGGCAAACAAATTTAGCATCCATTCCAGGGCATGGTTCCCCATTGTTATCTCTGCCAGCCATACTAGTCCATTGATGATAATGAGGTTCTTGATAACTGGCGGGATCATCTGGAAACTGCCCGGGCGAAATTCTGACATACTATTCCTGTGTTAGATTTTGCAAATTAACGTAAATATTACTGAGAACGCTCTCTAAGCTTCAGCTGCACCACATTTTCAATATGATGCGTATGTGGGAACATGTCCACCGGCTGCACCCTGGTCACCGTGTATTTCGCATCGAGCAGGTTGAGGTCACGGGCTTGGGTGGCCGGATTACAGCTCACATAGACTACCGTGGGCGCGGCTATCTCGAGGATCTTGTTCACGAGTCCCGCATGCATGCCGGCCCTGGGGGGGTCTGTGATGATGACATCGGGATGCCCCTCCTGTGCAAAGAACTCGTCCTGGCAGACATCCACGACATCACCCGCAAAGAACCGGGCATGCCCGATCCCATTGAGCAACGCATTCTCGCGGGCATCGACGACCGCTTCGTCAATAGCTTCCACGCCCACGATCCGTCCCGCCTGCCGGCTGAGAAAGATGCCGATACTTCCGGTACCGCAATACAGATCATAAACGGTTTCCGAGCCGGTTAGTTCGGCATATTCGCGTGTAACCCGGTAAAGCCCTTCCCCTTGCCGGGTATTCGTCTGAAAAAAGGATTTTGGGCCGATCTTAAATTGAAAGTCCTCCAGCCGTTCCACCACATATCCTTTTCCATGCACGACCCGCGGCTCGAGCCCGGTGATGCTATCATTCCATTTCGGATTGATCGTGACCAGGAGAGTCGTGAGCCCGGGAAATTGTTGCACCAGCAGGCTGGTCAGCGCCCCGGTATGTTTTTCATCCTCATACCCGATCACCAGATTGGCCATGACCTCTCCCGTAGTACAGACGCGCAGCTGGAGATTGCGCAGCCAGCCCCGATGATCCTTGATATCATAAAAAGGCAGGTGATTGGCCAGACCATAATCCCTGACGGCCTTCCGCAGCGTGTTGGTCGGCTCCGCCTGCAAATGACAGGTATCTATGTCGACGACCTTATCGAAAAGGCCCCTGGCATGAAATCCGGCGACATTCTGTTCGGGCGAAACAGCGGGGTCGTTCAGTTCCGTGGGCAACAGGAACCGCCGGTTCGAAAAGGTATACTCGATCTTATTCCGATAATATCTGGTCTCCGGAGCGCCGAGAATGGGGTTCACGGCCGGCAGCGCCACCTTCCCGATCCGCCTGAGGACGTCCTCTACCTGCTGCTGTTTATACTGCAGCTGCAGCGGATAGGGTAGCATCTGCCAGCGGCAACCACCACAAACTCCAAAATGCGCGCAAAACGGCTCGATCCGGTCGGCCGAATACTGCTGAAAAGCAACGATATGTCCCTCGGCCCAGTCTTTCTTATTCTTACCCAGTCTTACATCCACGATATCCCCCGGGACGGCATTCTCTATGAAGATCACCTTGCCGTCTACGCGGGCAAGCGACTTTCCCTCCGCCGCATAATCCTCCACCAGGATATTGGACAGCATGATGTTCTTATTTCTTTTTCTCACGCTGTAAAAATAGCACGATTGCTGTATTTTTATCCTACGTATGAAGAATATCCTATTCTCCCTGGTGGCCTGTTCTTGTCTTCTGAAAGCGTATCCGCAAAACGGCTATTCCATCCACCTCCACCTGAAACCTTATACCGGCGGCAAGGTATATCTGGGTTATTACTACGGGAAAATCAAAGCGCTGGCCGACTCCGCCATGCTCGACGGCAATGGCAACACGGCATTCACCGGCAAGGACAAGCTGACAGGCGGTGTATATTTCATCGTTTCCCCCAGCCGGTCCATTCTCTTCGAGCTGCTGATTGACAGCACCCAGCAATTCTCCATTTCAGCGGATACCACAAATCTGCCGGGCAGCATCGTCTTCACCGGCTCGCCGGAGAACAATGTCTTCCTGACCTACACCCGGTTTACCGCCGCCAAAGGCGCCCAGATCGCCGCAGCTCAAAAACAACTGGCAGCTGCGCACTCGAAGTCGGATTCGGCAAAAATCAAAGAAAAGTTAAAACTGCTGAACAACGAGCTGCAAGAGTATCGCGAAGACCTGGCAGCCAAACATCCTCACTCGCTGCTGGCCTCGCTGTTCCGGCTTCTCAAGGAACCCACCATTCCTGCCGTGCAGACCAGGCAACCCGGCGGGAAATACGACAGCAATTTCGCCTACCACTATTATAAGGCTCATTACTGGGACGGCATCGATTTTACCGACGAACGGCTGACTCGTACCCCTGTATTCGAACCTCGGCTAGACCGTTACTATCGCGATCTCGTCCCCCCACAAGCCGATTCGATCGAACGCGAGGCGGATATGATGCTTCTGCAAGCCAGGGTCAGCAAACCGATGTTCCAATACCTGCTCGTTTACTTCGTTCAGAAATATGTCAACCCCGAATACATGGGACAGGACGCCGTCTTTGTCCACCTATTCGAAAAATATATCAATACCGGCCAGGCGGAATTCTTTACGGAGAAATACCGAAAATATCTGAACGACAGGGCTTATAGCTTGATGGCCAATCTGATAGGTGAACCTGCCGCCAATATGGAGATGGTCGATACCGCGGGCGTAGTTCGGCCATTGTATAGTATCGACGCGCCTTTCCTCGTCATCTGTTTCTGGGACCCCACCTGCAGTCATTGCAAGGAAATCGTACCTAAAGTGGACTCTATCTTCCAGGCCAAATGGAAACAGGAAGGGGTAAAGATCTATGGGGTCATGGTCGATGGCGGCAAAGAAGCCTGGATGCAATTCATTAAGGATCACAATTTAGTCGACTGGATCCACGTTTATGAGACCAAAGAGCACCAGGACAGTGTCGAAAAAGCTGGGCAGCCCGGATTCCGACAGCTGTATGACGTGTATCAAACCCCCATCCTCTATTTACTGGATAAAGATAAACGCATCATTGCTAAAAAGCTTTCTTATCAACAACTTGACGAGGTAATAACTCTTAAAATGCGTCAAAAAAAATCCAATTGATATGTGCCAACCGGTCAAAAAGTTACTTTTCTTACTTTTCTTTTCCCTCCTGCTGTCCGGCCTTCATGCACAAACTCTCTTTTCTATAGATGGAACGGACGTCACCAAAAACGAGTTCCTCAAGGCCTATAACAAGAACAACATGGGCCAGAAGCCTACGGAGAAATCCTACCGGGACTACCTGGAATTATATATCCGTTATAAATTAAAGGTCAAAGCCGCATACGACGCCGAGCTCGATACTCTGCCCGCGCAAAGGACGGAACTCCAGAACTTCAGGGCCCAGGTCGCGGAGTCCTATCTCAAGGATGAGAACAGCCTGGATAAACTGGTAAAAGAGGTCTTCGAACGCGGACAAAAGGATCTCCGGGTGGCGCATATCCTCATTCCGTTTCCCAAAAACGCCTTACCCGTCGACACGCTTAAAGCTTATGAAAAGGCAAAGGCCGCGTATGCGGCGCTTAGGAAAGGCAGGAAGTTCAGCGAGGTAGCCATGGAATATTCGGAAGACCCTTCCGTAAAGATCAACGGCGGCGATATCGGCTGGATCACCGTATTCACGCTCCCTTATGAGTTGGAAACGCTGGCCTATTCGACGCCACGGGGGCAGTTCTCAAAACCATTCCGCACCAAAGGCGGTTACCATATCTTCCGGGTCGAAGGCGAGAGAAAGGCGCTGGGTAGGATCAGGATCGCCCAGATCCTGCTGTCTTTTCCGCCTTCCTCGACGTTAGCCATACAGGATGCCATCCGCCGAAAAGCCGATTCTCTCTATGATCAGCTACAGCGTGGTGCCGATTTTGCCATGCTGGCCCGGGCCTATAGCGGGGATAACCTCAGCTACCAGTCCGGCGGAGAATTGCCCGAATTTGGCATCGGCCGCTATGACGCAGCCTTTGAAGCCACGGCATTCGGTTTGGACAGGGACGGCGCCTTCAGCCGGCCGCTGCGGAGCACCTATGGCTATCACATCCTCAAACGCCTCTCCCGCAAGCCATTTCCGGACAAGCTGGACCAGGCTACCGTGGCCCAGATCAAACAGCAGATCATGAACGACCCGAGGATGGAGGTGTCCCGGAAAGCGCTGCTCGCGCGGATAGAACAACAGACCGGATTCCACCAGTCCGAATTCTCCGATCTGGATCTGTGGGCTTTTACCGACAGTGCCATGCGCAATACCGGCCTGTCCTCTTTCCGCGGTATGAATTATTCCACTGTGCTCATCTCGTTCTCGCGGCAATCATATTACCTCAAGCAATGGCTCGATTATGTCCGTTCCATACGTGGCCAACGTCCCGGCGGCAACCAGGCGGACAAGGAGCTGTTCGGCCGCTGGATCGAGCGGGTCGCCCAGGACTATTACCGCAACCATCTCGAAGACTATAACCAGGACTTTGCTTTTCAGTTAACGGAGTTCCGGGAAGGAAACCTGCTTTTCGAGATCATGCAGCGGAAGATCTGGGACAAGGCTTCCACCGACAGCGCAGGTCTCCGAAACTATTATGAAGCCCATAAGGACAAATATTGGTGGGATGCCAGTGCAGATGCGCTGCTGTTTACCTGCAGAAACGAGGGCACCGCCGAGGCGCTGAAGGCAAGGTTGGTATCCCATCCCCTGGCGGACTGGCGGCAGATGACGGATAGCGCGGCTTCTTCCATACAGGTGGATTCCGGTCGCTACGACCTGGCGCAGATCCCTGTCCCGGATAAGAATTCGCTTAATCCGATGAATTATACCCCTTTTACGACTAATAAAGCGGATCAGTCGGTAAGCTTTGCCTATGTTCTGAACGTATATCGCAACCGGTCCCCGCGTAATTTCCGGGATGCCAGGGGATTCGTCATCAACGACTATCAGAACTGGCTGGAAGATCAGTGGATCAATGAGTTGAAGAAGAAATACCCGGTTAAGATCGAGGAAAAGGTATTTAAAACGTTGCCCTGACGACGGCTTCTATGACCTTGGGTTTCCCGAGTGTGTAGTAATGCAATACCGGTACTCCCGCCTTTTTCAGTTCCTGGCTCTGATGGATCAGCCATTCCGTCCCGACCTTCTCGACGTCGGCATCCGTCTTACACTGCAAAATAGCATTCGAGAGGTCCGTAGGCAGATCGACATGAAAGACCTTTGGCAGCATGCTTAGCTGCTTTTTGGTGGTGATCGGCTTTAACCCGGGGATTACAGGGACATTGATCCCGCGGTCGCGGCATGTCTTCACGAAATCGAAATATTTCTGGTTGTCGAAGAACATCTGAGTGGTGATATACTCTGCGCCGGCCTCCACCTTGGACTTCAGGTACATCAGATCCGTCTCGAGGTTCGGGGCTTCGAAATGCTTTTCCGGATAGCCGGCGATGCCGATGCAGAAATTGGTCTTGCCGCCATTTTTGATGTCTTCCTCCAGGTAGATGCCCTGGTTGAGACAAACGACCTGTTTCAGCAGATCGAGGGCATACCGGTGGCCGTCCGGTTCCGGCTCGAAGGAGCTCTCATTTTTTGCGGCGTCTCCCCGCAGGACCAGCACGTTGTCGATGCCGAGAAAATGCAGATCGATAAGCGCATCCTCCGTTTCCCTTTTGGCAAATCCGCCGCATATCAGGTGAGGGACCGCATCGACCTTATAATGGTTCATAATCGCTGCGCAAATACCGACCGTACCGGGACGTTTACGCACTTCTACTTTCTCGAAAGTGCCATCGGCCTTCTTCTTGAACATCGTCTCGCTGCGGTGGTAGGTCACATTGATAAAAGCGGGTCTGAACTCCATCAGGGGGTCCAGATGTTCATATATAGAGCTGATCGTCTTCCCTTTGAGGGGGGGAAGGATCTCGAACGAAACCAACGTATTCTTAGCGCCTTTAATATGGTCTATAACCTTCATAATTCCGCAAACTTAATTGATTATGGCAAAAGATCGGCGATAAGTCTTAAAACACCTATAAATTTAAGGCAGGCAGCTTGCAGCTTGGCGTTCGGGACTTATTTTTGCGGGCAAATAGATAAACTTGAGCCTGACTATTCATTCCCAAGACCTTGTAAAATCCTACCACAACAGGACAGTGGTCAACCATGTCTCTGTGAAGCTGGAGCAGGGAGAGATCGTCGGATTGCTGGGCCCGAACGGTGCCGGCAAGACCACGACGTTTTACATGGTGGTGGGTCTGATCAAGCCCGACTCGGGAGACGTTTTTCTGGACAATGACAACATCACGCGTCTTCCGATGTACAAACGGGCCCAAATGGGTATCGGCTACCTGCCGCAGGAAGCTTCCGTTTTCCGCAAGCTCAGCGTGGAAGACAATATCCGGGCGGTGTTGGAGATGACCAGGCTGACCCGCGCCCAGCAGAAGGAAAAGCTGGAAGCGCTGTTGGATGAGTTCCACCTGCATCATGTACGCAAGAATAACGGGGATTCGCTGAGCGGGGGAGAACGCCGGCGGACCGAGATCGCCCGCGCCCTGGCCGTCGATCCCAAATTCATCCTGCTGGACGAACCCTTTGCCGGTGTCGACCCGATAGCCGTGGAGGATATCCAAACCGTGGTAGCACGGCTTAAATTCAGGAATATCGGTATCCTGATCACCGATCACAATGTCAACGAGACGCTCTCGATCTGCGACCGGGCCTACCTGCTCATCGACGGCAAGATCTTTAAACATGGAACGGCGGAAGAGCTGGCGGAAGACGAACAGGTCCGGCGTCTCTATCTCGGCCGCAATTTCGAGCTCAAGAGAAAAGACTATCTCCACGAAGAAGCGCGCCAGCACCAGGAAAAGAACGCCCTCACTCAGGATCACGAATGATCCTCAAGGCCTTCCGGCGGCTACGTCGCCGGGGAGCGATTTTCTTCGCCATGTCCCGCCGATTAGTTATTTTGCCGAGGATGGAGTGTATATGAAATTACTTAGCCCGGCCATATCAAGACTTGCCCGATTACGCCTGGGACGCATCGAACAGTGGATGCATAACCCGGTAGCCGTACAACGGGAAGTATTGCAGCACCTGGTGACCTCCGCACAATACACCGAGTTCGGGCGCAAGTATAATTTCTCGAAGATCTTCTCCATGCGCGAATTCAAGCAAGCGGTTCCCATCCACGAATACGACGATCTCAAACCTTATATCCAACGGATCATGAACGGGGAACAGAACATCCTCTGGAATACCCCCATCAACTGGTTCGCCAAAAGCAGCGGTACCACCAGCGATAAAAGCAAATTCATCCCGGTGAGCGAAGAGAGTCTGCAAGACTGTCATTACAAAGGCGCCAAGGATGTGCTGACGATGTACTACGATTTCAACCCTGACTCGGATCTGCTCACGGGCAAGGGCCTGGTGATCGGGGGCAGCCACACCATCAGCCAGATGAATGAAGACGTTCATTACGGTGATCTCAGCGCCGTGCTGTTGCAAAACTCCCCATTCTGGGGCCATTGG
Organism: Puia sp.; assembly: GCA_035550615.1. Taxonomy (GTDB): domain Bacteria; phylum Bacteroidota; class Bacteroidia; order Chitinophagales; family Chitinophagaceae; genus Puia. Next base: position 5,162 of record DASZOW010000529.1, on the reverse strand, counting down.
ATCAGGACGCCCGAACTCAGCATCGCGCTGCTGGACGAGTGGGAAGATAAGATCGAACGTCTGGCAAGAAATACGATCATCGAGAATGTGACCTCGATCTCCGGGGTGCCTACATGGACGCTGGTGCTGATCCGGCGTATCCTGGAGATCACCGGCAAGAGCACCCTGGCCGAAGTATGGCCTTCGCTGGAACTCTATATCCATGGCGGCGTAGCCTTTACCCCGTACCAGGAACAGTTCAAAAAGCTCATTGGCAAAGACATCTACTATCTCGACATGTACAACGCCAGCGAGGGATTTTTTGCGGCCCAGGGCAATCCTTTCGACGACGGGATGCTGCTTTTCCTGGATCATGGCATCTTTATGGAATTCATGCCCGTGGAAGAATACGGCAAAGCCCAGCCGGAGACCATCGGTCTCGACGACGTGGAGGTGGGTCAGCACTATGCGCTGGTCATCAACACTAACGGAGGCCTGTGGCGGTATCTGCTCGGAGACACGATCCAATTCACCTCGCGCGATCCCTTCCGCATCAAAGTAAGCGGCCGCCTCAAACATTTCATCAACGCTTTCGGCGAGGAGGTCATTGTCGACAATACGGATAAGGCCATTGCGATCGCTTGCGAAAGAACGGGCGCCATCGTCAATGATTATACGGCCGCACCGGTCTATTTCGGCGAACAGGGAAACGGTGCGCACGAATGGCTGGTGGAATTCGAGAAAAAGCCTGCCGATCTCGATCAGTTCGTCAACGAGCTCGACAAGGCCCTCCAAAGCATCAACAGCGATTATGAGGCCAAACGTCATAAGAGCATAGCCTTACGCATGCCTATCCTGCATGTCCTGGAAAAGGGGATATTCACCGCCTGGCTCAAGCGAAAAGGGAAACTGGGCGGCCAGCATAAAGTTCCCCGGCTCAGCAACGATCGCAAATACATCGAAGAGATCCAGGCGATTGTAGACGACCGGAGGTCGTCTCGTCCGAAGGACAGACATTAGCGCTTTGCGGAGATGCGCTAATTTTCAGAAAGCGTATCTCCCGCACATACTGACTTCTCCCGGAGCAGCAGGGTCACGATGATCAGGCTCACAAAAGAAGAAGTATAGAACAGATACAGATAGGGAACATCGATAAAACAGTAGAAGACCACGAGGCTGAGCTTCAGGGCGGCTAACGGAAGATTGATACCATGCTGCCACCGGCGTCCGATCCAGGTAAACAGAATGGGAACGGTAAAGCTGAGCGTCAGCAACAGCCCATGTAAAATGGCGACCCCATGCGGCCCGAAGAACCAGGCAAAACCGGGCGCCGTGGAAAATACATCGGGGCTGTCCTTCCACACCCGTCCTGCAAAAGCGATATAATCTCCCGGCAGGCCTGCCAGCCGCAGAAAAGTAGCCCATCCTACCGGCAAGAGGAACAACAACACGAAACAAAGCGATCCGGTGACCGTGATCACCAGCAATGACTTCCATTTCTTCTCCAACACCAGGTATAACAGATAGGCTGGTATCCATCCCACCAGCGCATAGCGGCTAAGCATACAAAGCGAAATGGCGATCCCCGTCAGCCAGGGCTTCCCGGAAATCAGTGCAAGCACAAGCAGGACATAATACCAAATTACTGTTCCCTCCTCGGCCACGCTTACTATCCCGGCGGTGTTATCCGCCACGACCCACCAGAACAGGAGAAAGGCGAGGGCGCCGAGAAAAAACGACAAATAACGATGGGTGTTGGGCCGGTAGAGAAAAACGAAGCTGGCAAAAGCGAAAAAAAGCCCGGCGATGGCGATCCAGCGCATATCGATACCCAGGGCTATGGCCGGCACATAGGGCAGCCACATGGCCGGCAGATAGATCGGTTGCGTCCCATGCCAGATCCACGGAATGATATCATAGATGTGACTGCGATGGCCGGCGATAAAGCGCTCACCCATGACCTTGATGATGGGCAACATGTCCGCATTGTTGATATCGATGGGCATTTCGTCGAACCAGTACTGACACCAGGACCAGGTGGCAAGAGCCACGAGCCCCATCGTGACGAGCCGGTAGAGGTTCATGGGATTCCAGACGCTTCTGTTCAGGCGAGGCAGGGACAAAGGCGGAAAACGCAACAACAAAAAGGAGATACCGATACCCGAAAGAAAATAAAGGATGCCAAGAAATGGCGCCGCACCTGGAATCTTCAGCAACCAGGTGGCGGTCAATGTTTCCACAGCAAAAGCGGCCAGAAGCGTGGACGACAAATTTTTCGGGCGGTTCATAGGTGCTAAAGATATATATTTGGCCCATGAAATTACTTGAAAACAAAGTTGCCATCGTCACCGGCGCCAGCCGGGGGATTGGTGAGGCTGTTGCACTGAAGCTGGCCGAGCACGGCGCACATATAGCTTTTTCGTACCTGAGCAGCGAAGAAAAAGCCAAAACACTCGAGGATAAGCTAAAGGCGTTGGGCGTCAACGCCAGGGCCTATAAAAGCAATGCCGGTGTTTTCGCGGAATGCGAGACCATGGTCAACGATATCGTCAAGGAATTCGGTACTGTAGATATTTGCGTGAACAATGCCGGCATCTCCAAAGACAATCTGCTTCTACGTCTTTCGCCGGAACAATGGGACGAGGTCATCAACATCAATCTCACCAGCGTATTCAATATGACCAAACAGGTGATCAAGCCCATGATGAAAGCAAAAAAAGGCTCCATCGTCAATATGAGCTCGATCGTCGGCGTCAGCGGTAATGCGGGGCAGACCAGCTATGCGGCATCCAAGGCCGGCATCCTCGGTTTTACGAAGTCGGTAGCCAAGGAGCTGGGAAGCCGGAATATTCGTTGCAACGCCATCGCTCCCGGTTTTGTAGAGACGGATATGACCCATTATCTCAAGGAAGGCGACAGTGCGAAAAAATTTCTGGAAGGCATCCCGCTGGGCCGTTTTGGCCGGGCCGAAGAGATTGCCAATACCACGCTTTTTCTCGCCAGCGATCTCAGCAGCTATATCACCGGGCAGGTCCTCAGCGCCTGCGGCGGTTTGAATATCTAGTATCTTTACTCCATGACACCAATAGAAAAGTTATTACAGGAGAACAAGGCCTGGTCCTCCGGCATCAAAGCCGACGACCCGGATTATTTCAAGCGCCTCTCCAAGTTGCAGACGCCCCAATTCCTCTGGATCGGCTGCAGTGACAGCCGCGTACCTGCCGACAGGATCACGGGTACCCAACCCGGCGAGATCTTCGTCCATCGCAATATCGCCAACCTGGTGATCCATACCGACGTGAATCTACTCAGCGTGCTCGACTTTGCCGTAAATCAGCTCAAGGTCGGGCATGTCATCGTCTGCGGCCACTACGGCTGCGGCGGCGTCAAGGCTGCTATGACCAATCACGACTACAAGTATGTCCTGAATATGTGGCTGCGCAATATCAAGGACGTTTATCGCCTATACAGCCGGGAGCTCGAGGCTATCGATGACGAGGAGCAGCGGTCGGACCGGCTCGTGGAGCTGAATGTAAAGGAGCAGGTGATGCATCTCGCTAAGACATCCATCATCCAGCGGGCGTGGAAACAAGAGCATCGGCTGCAGCTGCATGGCTGGGTCTATGGACTGAAGGACGGTTTGATCAAACCAGTCTTCGACATGGATGCCGATTCTCCGATGGACCCGATCTACCAGTACGACGATCTCTGATCTAAAGGGCGGCCTGACGGCCGCCGTGATCATCTAGTTTTAAATTTTTGTATCGCCGCGCGGGAAAAGGGGCTTAGAATGAGTCGTCCGCTCATTGCGGCCCGCTCCAACAGCAGATGGTCCCAATGCTCGGTACCTTTCCAGAGCGTTTGCTTAAGCGCAGTCATCGCCTCGGGGCTGGAATGAGCCAGCTGGCTGGATAGTCTGCCGATGGATTCATCCATTTCGGAGCTATGGCTGTGCAGCTCGGCGTATAGCCCTCTTCTTCTTGCCCATTCGGCATCGCGCCATTGGGTGGAGTCGATAGCCAAACTGCCGAAATTAGCGCATCCGATCTTGCGTTCCACCGCAGGCCCCACCACAAAGGGTCCTATACCGACGGCCAGCTCGCTCAGCTTTACATCGGCGCCCGCGGCCGCAATAGCGTAATCGGCAGCCGCTGCGATCCCTACCCCGCCGCCGACACATCGCCCCTGCACACGCGCAATGATCAGCTTTGGGCACTTACGCATTTCGTTGATGAGATGGGCAAAGCCACTAAAGAATTGCAACCCCTGTTCCTCGTTCTCTATGGCCAGCAGCTCGTCAAAAGAAGCGCCGGCGCAAAATGCCCTTTCCCCCGCAGACCGCAGAACGATGACGCGAGTATCCTGGTCATGACCGGCACTATGGATCTCATGCGTAAGCGCCTCCAGCAACCGGCCGGGCAGAGAATTGCTTTGAGGATGATGGAACTCGACCGTCATAACCCCATTGTGTCTTTCGGCATTTACATAGCCGTTCTTGATTTCCCGGAGCATAGCGACATATTATTTTAGATTCAGCATCTTCTTTCTACCATAGTAAGGATCGTGGCTACGGCGACGCTCTCGCCCGTTTCATCATAAACATCCACATACCATTTCACAATCCCCCTGGGAAGGTCTTTTTCTTCTTTTTTTTCCTGTGCGATCTTTTCCTTACAGGTCAGCTTCACGCCGATGGTGCTGCCGGCATAGACCGGCTTGAGAAAACGGCATTCCTCCAGTCCGTAGTTCAGCATCACAGGACCCTTTCCCGGATCGACAAAGAGACCTGCAGCCGCGCTGAGGATGAAATAACCGTGGGCAACCGGCTTTTCGAACAGCGTTCCGTCGAGCGAGGTATGGTCGGTATGCGCATAAAAGTGATCCCAGCTTATGTTGGCGAAGTTAACGATGTCTGCCTCTGTGACAGTGCGTTTATGAGTAATAACAGTATCGCCTATCTGAAGCTCGTCGAAATACTTGCGGAAAGGATGTTTGTCCTCTATGGTCTGATGCGCATGCGGCTGATAAGTATGGGTCAGACCCGTTATCATCGAAGGCGAAGCCTGTACCGCCACGCGTTGCATATAGTGTTTTACGCCGCGGATACCGCCCATCTCTTCGCCTCCGCCGGCGCGGCCGGGTCCTCCATGGACCAGCAAAGGCAAGGGGCTGCCGTGCCCGGT